>DATNIV010000001.1:0-3242 GCA_035604255.1 Telmatospirillum sp.
AAAAATGTGTTCGTCTATCTCACGCTGGGCGAGGTGATGAATTCGGGCAGGGCGGACTTCGCGGCCAATATCGGTTCGCCGGCTCCGCAGGCAGGAAAATCGCAATTTGGCGGCTTTAACGGTGTCAGCGTCCAGTTCTGACCGCAGTTCGCATGCTAAACTTTTCCCGGCCGTTCGTTTTCTGGAGATAACCCAGGAGCGAACGGCCGGGGACCCGGCGCGTTTCCCAAACGATGGCTGGGACAATGACATATGTGGCCCATGCGGGAGGAAATTCGTGAACAGCTTGTTTGCTCATTTTACGGGAAGGCGGGGTGTCGGTCGATTCGGGGCGGTCTGCCTCGGTGTTTTGGCGCTCGGTGCCTGCAACACGACGCCGCCAGTAGTGCATTACGATGCCGAAGGGGTTCCCAATCGGTCCGTTCAGCCCGGCTTCGCAAACCTTGGACATGAGCCGATCGACGGCCCTGGTGTCGCTGCGATCGTGTGGCAGGACGGCGATCAGTTCGTGCGCGTCGACAGCCTGGATCCCAAAGCCGCCGCCAATTCTTCGCCGCCGCTCATCTTGTCGCCCAACGAGGTTCGCCGGGCTTTGGAGGCGGTGCTTCTGGTCAAGAGCGGAGGCGATCCGGCACCGGCGCTGGATAATCGCGAACTCGATGCTTTGTCCGGGCCGGTGGCCAAGGCGCTGGCCACGCTGAAACCTGGCCAGGATGTGTCCTTTTTAGTACATCACTCGGGCGGTCTTTCCTCGCTGGTTCAGAAAGTCACCACGGGCGGGCGTATTTTTCCGGATAATGGTTCGCTCGATGTTATTTTCGGCCGGGTTCGCGCGCCGGAAGTCGGGGAAACGATTGTCGGCGGCGAGTCGCCGACCCGCAAGACCGGTTCACGCGGCGAGCGAACGCAAACCGATTACGCCGTAGTTGTCGAAGGGCCGGTTTCTCTGGCGGATCCGGCACGTCCCGATTGGGCGAAGGTGGGTCCCGCCGCATGGGGCCGCGCCGCCGCAACGCCGGCCTCCCAGTCTCCCAGCCAGCCAGCCTCGGCGGCGGTGGGGACTGCGGCCGTTCCTATGCTCGAAACCGCGCCGGCGCGCAACACTCACGATCCGGACGATATCGCCAAGCGGCTGGAAGTGCTGAACGGAATGCGGCAAAAGCATCTGATCACCGAGGAGGAATATGCCCGTAAAAAAGCCGATCTGTTGAGCCGGCTTTAGCGATGCATCCCTCAAGTCCGTATCACCTCCCTCCAAAAACGGGCTTGACCTGTCCCCTCTCCGAGCAGCGCGTCGGGGAGGGGGCCTTTTTCATCGCTCCATCACGGGCGTTCGCTTAGAGCGCGATGCCATAAGATCGGAGCGGATCTGTTTCGATCTTATCTCTGAATCGCCCTCTGATTTATGGAATAGAACCGGATGGGGTTGCCGGTTCGCCGGGCTCAAAGTCGGAGCGCCGAGGCGATCACTTACCAACAGGCCTGATAGGGCATTCCAGGAAGGACGTGATGAATGCTTGAGCAACTGAAAGAAAGTGTTTTCGAGGCAAATCTGGCTTTGCCCCGTCACGGCCTGGTGACGTTCACCTGGGGTAATGTCTCGGGCATCGATCGGCAACGCGGCCTGATGGTCATCAAGCCATCCGGTGTCGACTACGCCGTCATGACCGTTGCCGATATGGTCGTGGTCGATCTTGAGAGCGGCGCGGTGGTGGAGGGGGCGTTGAAGCCGTCCTCCGATACACCGACGCATCTGGTTCTTTACCGGGCCTTCGCCGCGATCGGCGGCATCGTTCACACCCATTCTCGTCACGCGACGGTCTGGGCTCAGGCGGGCAAGGATATTCCCGCCACGGGGACCACACATGCCGACTATTTTTACGGCTCCATTCCCTGTACCCGGATGCTGAGCAACGACGAGATCGCGGGCGACTACGAAGTGGAGACGGGGCTGGTCATCGTTGAAACCTTTCAGTCCCGCGGCTTGGTTCCGGATCGGATTCCGGGGGCGCTGGTGCATTCGCACGGTCCCTTCGCCTTCGGCAAGGATCCTCTCGACGCGGTGCACAATGCGGTCGTGCTGGAAGAGGTGGCCTATATGGGGCTCTTCGCCGAGGTTTTGACGCCCGGTTTGCCGCCGATGCAGCAGACTCTTCTTGATCGCCATTATCTGCGCAAGCACGGGAGCGGCGCCTATTATGGGCAATAATATGGTTGGGGTGAACAGGTGCTGGATCAAGCGTCATGGCGAATGATCGCAGCTGGTATGATGAATTTGCCTTTCTAGACAGACATAATGAAGAATGTTATATGATGAATAGGATGATCTTGGCGTTGCCAAACGACATTTCGTCCAATTGGGGGCGATCATCATGGTGGTAGGGGAAAAGCAAAGTAAGCCTCGGGTTCACGACGATATCGTGGCGCGGCTCGCCAAAAGTATTTTTAGCGGGACGGTCAAGCCGGGCCAGACATTGCCGAGCGAGATGACTCTGTGTCAGCAGTATGGCGTCAGCCGAACAGCGATCCGCGAGGCCATCCGTGTGCTGTCGGCGAAAGGACTGGTGCAGGCCCGATCACGGAGCGGGACGGAAGTGCTCGCTCCTGCCAACTGGAATTTTCTGGATGCCGGTGTCATCGAATGGATGCAGTTATCCTACAAAGGCGCCGATTTTTTTCGCTCTTTGCTTGAAGTTCGCCTGTTGATAGAGCCGGAGGTGGCCGTATTGGCCGCCGAACGGGCAACCGCTCAGGAAGTGGCGACTCTTGAACAAGCCTACAACGCCATGGTGGTGGCCGAACCCGGCGATTTCGAAGCGTGCAGTCAGGCCAATCTGGATTTTCATGTCGGCGTGATCGCCGCCAGTCATAATCTGGTCCTGGGCCATTTGGTGACGGCCATTCGCGCGGCCTTGCTTGCCGGTTTCCGGATGACCTTCCGCGCCAACTTGTCGTGGAATCGCATGATCGAACATCATCGCCTTGTCATGGAGGCGATCCGGTTGCGTCAACCGGAGGATGCCCGCAAAGCCATGCTGGCGCTGTTGGCCACCAACCGCGAGGAATTGCTGGCCGATCCCGAACCGCGACGGTGGCGGTCTCCTCGCCCTCAGGCGTCCCAATTTCCAGCCGGATTGGCCGGTGACAACGGAGCAACCGTCACTTTCGACGGGCTGGTTCAGCAGTTCCGCAACCTGTTTGGCGCCGTGCCGCAAGTCTACCGTGCGCCAGGACGGCTTAAT
>DATNIV010000002.1:0-2872 GCA_035604255.1 Telmatospirillum sp.
GAGGCGTTGCTGAACCGGTTGGCATCCCCCCTCGTCTTCGACCATATGGGGCAAATTCCGCAACCGGCGGGGACCAGTCACCCCGCTTTCGGCGTGCTGTCCCGATTGCTCGAGACAGGAAAGACCTGGGTCAAGCTGTCCGGCGCCTACACCTTCAGCAAGATCGGCGCCCCCAGCTATGCCGATGCGACGACTCTCGCCCAGGCCTTCGTAAGACTGGCGCCCGAACGCATGGTCTGGGGAAGCGACTGGCCGCATCCGACGGAAAAAACCACGAAGCCGGATGATGCCCTGTTGTTCGATCTGCTGGCGCTGTGGGCCCCCGACGAAGCGATCCGGCAAAAGATCTTGGTGAGCAACCCGGAAGCGCTTTATGGCTTCGGCAAGACGCGAAGCGGGTGAAGCGGACGGCCGCCTCCCCGACGGGGTCTCTCCGTCGGGGATTTCTGCGAGATATCAACACCCAATTGGCTCCAACGGGGAAACAGCATGACATTGACCCTGCGCAACGGCCTTGCTCTTCTGTTTGTTGTTATTCTGGCCATCGTCGGCTGGACAAGGAGTGGTCAGGCCGCCGAGACGTCCACGAAACCGCAACTGACGGTGTTCGTCGCCGACGCGGTCCCGCCGAAAATGTTCGTCAAAAACGGCAAGCCAGCTGGTTATATCCTGGAGATCGCTCTCGAGGCGGTGCGCCGCGCCGGTTATGTGGCCGAAGTGCGCCAGGTTCCGTTCGCTCGGGCGCTCAATCAGACACAGGCTGGGGACGGCGTCCTTCCCGGCATGTCGTTTACCGAGGAACGCGCGAAGCTCTTCCTCTTCTCCCAACCCATGTATGAAGGCCCCGTCCTTCTGGTCACCTTGGCCGGTCACGATTTTCCGTTCAGCGGCCTTCAAGACCTGGCAGGGCGCAGTATTGGCATCAATCGTGGCTCCCACTACGGAGCGGCGCTGGATGCGGCGCGCGCGAGCTTCACCGCCGAAGAGGATGGTGGAACCGAAATGCGGCTGCGAAAATTGCAGGCCAACCATATCGATGGCGCGATTGTCTCCGGGGGCCCGGCCG
Organism: Telmatospirillum sp.; assembly: GCA_035604255.1. Taxonomy (GTDB): domain Bacteria; phylum Pseudomonadota; class Alphaproteobacteria; order Rhodospirillales; family Magnetospirillaceae; genus Telmatospirillum. The sequence continues at coordinate 1,067 of DATNIV010000002.1, forward strand.
CCATTCGCTTCGCGGCGGAGACGATCGGCGCCGACCCGAAGAGTTTCGTCGCCCGTATTCCGCCGATTTCCATCGATAAAAACTTCTTCGGCGTCGCCAAGAGCCGGCCGGATGCCGCCGAGATCTTGGGGCGCCTTGATCCGGCGCTGGCCTCGATGTGGGCCGATGGAACCATCGCCACAATCACTGCCGCCTACGAATAGACGGGAGTCGCCGGTGCGTAAATAGGGGCGTCGACGTCAAGTCCCTCTCTCCTTGTGAGAGAAGAACTTGACGACTCCCCGTCTACAGGAACGACGTGAAGGGCACGTCGGGCGTGCCTTCGAACGCGTCGTCGAACCCACGCGGATAGTGATATTCGCGTTTATCCTTATCCGCAGGATAGATGAACTTGCCGCCGACCTGCCAGATATAGGGCTTGAACTGATATTGCAGCCTGTCTTTTTTCATGTCGTAAAGGGCTGAAATTTCCGCCGGATCGGCCTGAAAATTCGACCAGATATCATGGTGGAAGGGAATCACCACCTTGGCTTTCAAGGCTTCCGCCATCCGCAAGATATCGGCCGCCGTCATCTTGTCGGTGATCCCGCGCGGATTCTCGCCATAGGAGCCGAGAGCGACATCGATCTGATGTTCGTTGCCATGTTTGGCATAGAAATTCGAATAGTGGGAATCGCCGCTGTGATAGACCGACCCACCGGGCGTCTTGATCAGATAGTTGACCGCCCGCTCATCCATATTGCCGGGCATCTGACCGGCGCAGGTGACATCCTTGGGGACCGTCACCAGCACGGTGCGATCAAAGGAGTCCAGAACGACGATTTCCATATCCTTGATCTTCACCACGTCACCGGGCTTGACGACGATGCAGCGGTCCGCCGGCACCCCCCACTTGGTCCACAGCGCGACACAGGTCTTCGGACCGATGAACTTGACCGACGGGTCGCAATTTTTCACGACGGCGGCGGCGACATTGACGTCGATGTGATCGTTATGGTCGTGGGTCGAGAGGACGGCATCGATCTCTTTGATCGAAAAGGGATCGATGACGAAGGGCGAGACGCGGAGATTGGGTTGCAGCTTCTTGCAGCCGGACATCCTGGCCATCTGGTGATGGGGATCCATCAAAGGATTTTTCCGCGACCGTTTGCCGGTTCCGCACCACAGATCGATGGAGATGTTGGCGTTGCCTTCCGACTTCACCCAAATGCCCGTGCAGGCCAGCCACCACATGGCAAAGGTTCCGGGAGCGACGCGTTCTCCTTCGATCTCCTCGTTCAGCCAAGAGCCCCACTGAGGAAATGTGCTCAACACCCAAGACTCTTTTGTAATCTGTTCGATCTGGCTCATTGTCCTCACCTTCCCGTTACGGACATGGAAAACACCGCTCTCCATCGGGGTGCTCACCATGCTTGATCGTTTATACAGGTTTTATCGCTGCATACGAGCAATTCGAGCATATTTGCCGGCCATTGTCGAGCTCGTTTTGAACGTTTATTTCGGTGTTATAGAACGATTCGCTCAATTCGAAAGATCGTTCGAGGAGACGAGGCCCTCTCGCGGCTCCCTCCTCTCAGAGGCGGCGTCAACGCCATGCCTGGCGCACCAAAGAGAGGGCGGCGCTGTCGCCAACGCCGCCCTCTCCCGTAATGAACTGAAATTGGTGCGAACTAACTCTGCTTGTTTTGCATCGGCAAGGTGGTGGTGATCAAAGCGGAAATCACCAGGAAGCCGACCAGGCAGAAAATCCCGTAATCGGTGCCGCCAAACACATCCTTCAGCCAGCCCAGCAGGAACGGCCCCAGG
>DATNIV010000003.1:0-6071 GCA_035604255.1 Telmatospirillum sp.
GTCCAGGATCGACGCCACCGGCTTCGCGGCGATAGGAGACTGCCAATCGATGGAATCGTGCATCGACAAACCTCTTGCTCGGAGATGCCCCCCTCCTGCTCGGAGAGGGGTCGACCCGATCGGTGACATTGTCAGAAACGAACGACGAAGCTGGTGCTGACGATGTCGACACTGTTGCTGTAGTTGCCCGTCAAAACGCCAGACAAGGAATTTGCCGTCTCCGAAATACTGGCCTTGTCGGCGAAGATATGGGTGTAGCCCAGATGCAGCTCCGTGGCAGAAGAGAGAGCATAGGACGCCCCGGTCGACAGCCAATAGCGGTTGGAATCGGGGATTCGAGCTGTCCGATAGCTGGCGTTCTTCACCGCGGATTGATCGAAAGCGATACCGCCATGCAGCGTCCATTTATCGGTGATCTTGTAATTGGTGCCGAGAGACAGAAACCAGGTATCCTGCCAATTCTCGTTCGTGCTGCTGATGGCCTGCCCATTGGCGCCGATAACGTTCAATTGCTTGAACAGACTCCAATGTGTCCACTGCACATCGGAGAGGATCGCCCATTGATTGTTGATTTCATGGTAGCCGCCAAGATTCATGCTATCGGGCAAGGTGATCTTGGCGGTGGCGTTCTGATTGATAAACAAATTGGCCGTCGCCCCGGCCAAGGCCAGCGTCGCCGGTGTTTGATTGGTCACCGTACCGGACAGGGTGTGCGCGGAGCGCGATCGATAGTCGAGACCGACGCGGGTCGCCGGATTGAAGACATAGAGCATACCGAGATTGTAGCCGACGCCAAGGTCGTCCCCTTCGACTTTACCAAGACCGTCGCCCCATGAGGCGGCGGTTTGCGCGGCGGCTGTCGCGGCCGCGACCGACATTTGGCCCGCCGCGGCGGCGGCCTGATATTTCGCGGCCGTCTGCAAACCGATGGCATTGAAATTGATCGCCTGGCTGAGACGCGCCTTCAGATAGTCGACGCGCGGACCGCCACCAACCGACAGATGGTCATCGATCTTATAGGCGCCGACGACCGAAACATCGACATCGGTGACATCGGAGGCCAGCGCCTGATAGCGACCGACCCAATCCGGCTTGTAATCCGCACGCATGCCGAAAGGCGTCGCGATGGACATGCCAAATTTCCAGTCACGGCTGGCATCCCACACACCGAACACGGAGCCGATGGCGGCGGCCTTAATGGCATTCAGGTCGCTACGGCCGGAAACCGTGCCGCCAACCACATTGCTGTTGGACCCCCGGAACTCGGAGACGGGGGCGATCCAGGTGGTGGTGCCGGCAACTTCGTTGCCGTTGAGATTGGTCATGCCCGCCGGATTGTAGAAAACAGTGCTGGCGTTGTAAGCCTTGGCCGTTTGACCGGCAAAGGCGTCACCCAACCCCTCGGCGCTTTGTTCACGCAAAGCGAACCCCGCGGCGCGCGCGTTATTGGTCAATCCACAAAGTACTGCCAAGCCAAAACAAGAAACGATCGTTGCGTTACGTGTACTGAAAGACATTTCCGACTCCCATCCATCGGCCCCGGTTATCCGGTCCTCGTTATTGCGATTTTGACCTATTATAAACTTACTCGTCAAGTAATATACGTATACGTCAACGTGCATAGCCGAAACAGGGCCGACACGCCTATTCCCTTACTATTTCGATGGGATATCCGCGCCGTTCGAAGGCTGTCTTCAGCAATCGCCCGTCGCTCCCGTACCACAAATCACGCTCGACATCCCCCGCGATGCGATAGCGCTCGGCCGCCACCTCGGCACCTCTGCGCACCACGGTGGACACCCCCATCGGCTGAGTCGCCACATGATAGATCGCCGCATCCGAGACCCCGAAAAGAATCGGACTCTCAAGAATGCCCTTCCCCCACAGACTGAGCGGCAGGGCGTCCGCCGGCATCTCCTTGACCACGCCATCAAGGGTCAATCGTATCCCGGCGCCGTCACGTACAAGATCGATATGATGGATCGCGCCATCGTCGTCGGTATCGGCCACCATCTGTTGCAAGCGCCCCCCACGCCATGTCTCGATGCGTCGGTGATCGTAGTGAAAGTCGAGAAACAGGACTTTTACGCGGGTTTTCGTTTGCACCTCGACCGTTGTCAGGTCGCCGTCCTGGGTGATGGCGACCGTCTCATGACCGATCGGTTCGCCTTCCTTCAAGATCACATAAGAGAGGGGCTCCCCCGCCAGAGCCGACAGTGGGATCAAAAGGATCGACAGGGCCGCAATCAACCGAAGAACCATCACCGTCTCCTATCCGAGGACCGAAACCAATTTCATGGCCAATCCCATCGACCCTTTGACCTTGATTTTACCCAAGGTGTAGGCCAACATCGGGTCGAGTTTTCCGTCGAGCATCTTCATCAGGGTCTCGGCGCTGATCCGGATGGTGCAGTCGACATCGGCGTCGCCGTCATCCGGACGGAGGCAGGCCGCCGATGTGCGCGCGTCGACCAGCCAACGGCCATCCACCCCCAGATCAAACCTGATTGTTCCACTCATGTTTTTGAGCTGAGGAAGAATATTCTGCAACCTTTCGTCGATTTCTCCTGCGGACATCACACTCCCTTCGCGGCATATCGCCTTGCATGTTGACGTATACGTCAATACATATAACGCGATTGTTTCCATGCCGTCCAGAGGAACGATCAGCGACTCCAACCCAATTTTTCTTATGGGTATTTTCTTAACGATACATGGAACGACGGAATATCGTTGAAAACTATAGTTCCGCATAAGATTGTATGCGGCTCGTTTTCAGCACGCTCTCGGCATTATACTTTTCGATATATAATCCGATTGGCTTCCGTCAGAAGGGAGACGTCCTTGTCCCTGTCCGATGAACCGCCAAGGCGCCAAGAACGCCAAGGCGGCGCATCAAACGCCTTGGCGCCTTGGCGCCTTGGCGGTTCATAAGTCTCTTGATCGCAGCAGGCCACAGGAACTAATTGAGAAACGCTCGCGATTGCCTTGCACCGCTCCGAGGACTGGTCCCCGCACCTGCATCAACGGTCACAAGCGTTTCCTTGCGCGGTCTCAGGGAGTGCCTTCGCCAAAGACCGGATAGAGATATTCGTTCAGATAGCCGTCGGCTTCCAGCTTCGCTTCATCAAAAAATAGAATCTCGTAGGCATCGCCCAAAGCCGTTTGCACGGCTCTGGCAATCGCCAGTCCTTCGGCGCTGAATGTTTCAAGCACCGCCTTTCTCTTCGGATCATCCTCATTCTTGACCGATGACGTGAACGCGCGGGACCATCGCCCCAACCGCTCGACCAAATCGGCGGGAAGGTTCAATTCCGCCGCCGAAACTTCCCCTCCGGCGGCCCGCCAAAGGCCATCGACACTCCCTCGCGCCATGACCACCAGAACATTGGGAGCATATTCCGGTGGCAGGATTTGTTCTTCTTCGGAACTCATGATCGCTCCTTGCCCACCCAAGCCTTTCGCGCCGATCCGCAACTGTCCATCCTGCGGACCAAAGATACAATGGCCAAATGATCAATGGCGATGGAAAGACAGACCCTTAAACGCATCTCTATTCTTTCCGCAACCGCGCCAGCCGAAGCGGAAGCGGCGGATGCGAATAGTGAAAACGGGCGAAAAGGGGATCTGGCGTCAATGTCGCGGCGTTGTCCCTGGAGAGTTTGATCAAGGCCGACGACAGATGCCGGCTGCCGCCGGTCAGCGCGGCGGCAAAGGCATCGGCCTTCCATTCGGCCTGCCATGACATCCAGTTCATCAGCGGGGCAAACATCAGCCCGATGGGTTCGATGCAAATCATCGCGACAATGATGGCGACGGCATCGGCGTGAGGCAGTCCGATCCAATCGGTAAACCACGGTTCCTTCACCGCCACGCCGAGCCAGAAAAAGATGATCAAAGAGATCACGGCCAACCTGACCATCGAACGCACCATGTCATGGTTGCGAAAATGGCCGAGTTCGTGCGCCAAAACGGCTTCCGTTTCATCGACGCTCAGCGTCTCCAGCAAGGTGTCGAAGAACACGATCCGCTTCGTCTGGCCGAATCCGGTAAAGTAAGCGTTACCGTGGCTGGACCGCTTGGAGCCGTCCATCACGAACAGGCCCCCGGATTTATAGCCCGCCTTCGCCAGCAGCCCTTCAACGCGGGATTTCACCTCGCCGTCCGGCAAAGGCTTGAATTTATTGAATATCGGTGCGATCCAGACGGGATAGATCACCATCATCGCACCGCTGAAGATCAAAAATCCGGCCCACGCCCAAAGCCACCATCGCCCCGACATTCCCCCGATCAACCAAAGGAGGCCTGCCGCCATTGGCGCGCCCACCAGAAGGCTGAGAATCGTCCCCTTCGCCCAATCGACGACGAAAAGACGGGGAGAAGAGCGGTTGAATCCGAATTTCGCCTCCACCCCGAACGTCTTGGCGACATCGACCGGAATATCGACGACGCCGGAAATCAGCACCATGGCCAAAATCAGGCCGGTCCCGGCCAAGACCGGCGTGGAGATCCAAGCTTCGACCAAGCGATGCAAAGCGGTGATGCCGAAATAAAGCCAGGCGAGCGTTACCGCCAGCCCCCACACCGCAGCCAAAACCGCCAAATCCCCCTTCGCCACCGTATAGTCGGCCGCCTTCACATGGTCTTCGAGACTGACCACGTCGGCGAAGTCGTCGGGCACGGCAGCGCGCCGGGAGCGGACGTAACGGCTCTGCCGCACGGATAACCAGACACCGACGGCCGTTGTGGCGGCGAGGAACAGGGACAGCAGGATAACGGGCATTCGCACGACCTCTGGAGGAGCTGGACGGCGCAAGATATGGGCTGACAACAGCCCGCCGGCAACCCGTTATCGGCAGACAGGGCGTTTGACGCGTCGGATTATCGGAACCCGGCCCGCGCCATCAGAGCATGAAACACGCGCAACGCTTCGTCGCGACCGGCCGCATCGGTGAGTCCGTCGACGAACCGCACTTCGAAATTGGGCTGCTTCAACAAGGCGACCACCCGCGCCCGCGCGATGCCGACGGCCTTGCTGCCCACCGGCAGCAATTCGCTCGCGCAAAACTCGATCAAGCGCGTCGCCCGGTCACGGAGAAGAGCTTTTGGATCGTCGAGTTTTTCGATGACGCCCTCACGCTCGAGATAGCGACACAACAACCGGTCCAAATGGTCAAGCAAGCCCCGGCGTTCTGTCTCGGGAAAACCGCTCGCGCCCGCGATTTTGTCGTAGAGACCGGTTACCCGCAGAAGTGTCTCCTGGACCGATGTCCCCGCGGCGACCAAAGCATCGACTGTCCGCACGCCAATCACGCGGCGAAGCGCCGCGGCGATATCCTCGAACAGGTCGCCCCCCAGGGGAGTGCCGGCCAAATCCAACAGATAGCTCACCGCGAACGCCGGGTCGGCAACGAGCGCAACAACGCCCCCCACCGCCACCCGCAATCCGGCACGGCCGCCCGCCTCTTGCATAAAGACAAACCGCCGCGTCAGGGCTTCCGCCGTATCCGCTCCGCCGATCAAGCTGCCGGATCGGAAGAGCCGAAACGCCACCCGGCGAAAGGCCTCGCGTTCGAGCGACGGATCGTTCCGGCTCAAAGGCTGGGCGCTGGCCAATTGGCGGAGCATGCGATCCATCAAGGACTTTCGCGTCTCGGCCAAGCGGCCATCGGCAATCAGCGGAGCGATGGCCGCGATTTGGTCCTTCGCGTCACTTTTGTTCGCGACGAACCGGCCTTCGCAAAGATCGACGATGGCGCAAAGAGCGTCGGCAAGATTGCGCTGATACCCCAGGAAATCCTGCAAGGCCGTCGCCACGCCAAAAAGATCGGCAAAGACGCCGTCCAGCAAAGTCAACGCCTGGTCGCGCTGGTCGGGATGGGTGTAGCTCACCAGACGTTCCAGCTTGCTCAGCCAATTGCGGTGTTTGACCAGTTCGCGGGAGAGCACGACAAGGGAATAATAATCCGCCTCGCCGGGCGGCACGACGTCTTCGATATGGACGCAAAGCCTGTCGAAGTCGGTGCCGGTGAGTTTCGGAAGCCTGGGAAATTCATCGGCCCGGCGGGCTC
>DATNIV010000004.1:0-5175 GCA_035604255.1 Telmatospirillum sp.
CTGAGGCTTACGGCCGACTCATCCCTGACCAGAGGAAAGCCTCAAAAGCACGGACAACCATGTCGTCTTCGTAAAGAATATCGCTGCTCTCCGCGATACGCTGACGCAAGTTGTTGCGTGCTTTCCCGTCTCGGCCGAGTGTAATGGCCAATTCGACATAGGCGTCGAGGTCGACGGCGACGCAATCCATGATGCCGATCAACCGATAGATCCCGTAGGTGTGACGCGCGCGCATGTGCCGCCCTGGCCAAGTGATGACCGGCGCGCCACAGGCGAAGGCTTCGAGCGTCGTGTGCCCGCCACTGTAATGCGGCGGATCAAGCAGCAGATCGGCAAGCCGCATCAGATTGATGAAGCGTGGGCGATCCAGCGGTCCCAAAACATGCAGGCGTGATGCCAGTTCCGGGGCGGGCCCAAGAATACGGCGGCAAACCGCATCCATCGCGTGTCGTGCCCAACCTGCGGTCAGGACCAGATGGGCGGCCGGCTGGCCCTGCAGAATGCGCCGGATGACGTCATCGAAGTCGGGATGAAATTTTTGCGGCGTTTGCGGGCACAAATAGAGCAGCGCATCCTCTGGCAACCCATAATCCGCAGCCGTTCCCATATCGTCGGGGATGATAGGCCGGCGGATCCAGCTGCCAATTCCCGGTAAACGGACGAGTTTTTCGTCGTAATGCTCTTCGGCGTCGTCCGGTTCCATGGCATCGCTGGTGAGAAAGGCGTCGATGGTGGCGATGCCGGTGGTATCGGGGTGCCCCCATAAGACGGCCTGCATTCGGGCGAGGCGCGCATGGGCGAGAAACAAGGTGAAGGGGTCCATCCCGAGATCGAGATAGACCAGCACGTCGAGCTGGGCCTGGGCGATTCGCAGGCGAGCGCTGCTTAAGTCGGTGGGGAGGGGGACAATACGCTTTCCGGGCAAGTTCGCTTGCCGAAGGTAGTCGTCGTTGCCTTCGACGGCAAAGACGCTCACGTCGAAGCTGTCCCCATCCAGACGTTCGACCAGACCGGTGAACAGCCGGGAGATGGTGTGGTCCGAGAAGAACCAGGAAACAAATCCGACGCGCGGTCGTCCGGGGCTACGCGGCGCGGCGCAGTAGGGGGAGCGCCAATCGAGATCGGGCGAAGCCTTCGAACACACTTGATGAAACAGCCGATGCAGATGCGCATTGCCATGTGAGCCATGATAGGCGAGCAGGAAGCACGTCCAGTCGATTTGCCGGACAGGATCGACAATATGCAACTGTTCGGACAGCAAAGCCTGTAGACGCACCTCCATCCTGGCGCGCACTTCGTCGATCTGCTGGCGCGAGGCCGGTACGCTGGGCAAAAAAATGGACTGGCGAACGCGCCAGCCGTCGTCGGGCGACAGGGCGATTGCCTGCGCAAGCTCGGCCTCCGCTTCGGCAAAGGCACCGGATGCCCAAAGCTGTTTGGACAGCAACGCATGCGCCCGGGCTTCCAGAGCAACCAAGGCTTTTCGTTGGGCTTCCCCTGCGACCTCCGGATCGCTGCCGTTGTTATTTTCCATCGTCATCATCGCTTGGTTTCGTCGAGCCATTTTCGCAGTCGAAAGGCCACGCGGTCCATCACACTGGTCCAGTCGCCGGCCGTCGTTTGGCGGAAGAGTCGGACGGTGGGATACCATGGGCTGTCGTCGCGTTCGGTGAGCCAGCGCCAGCATCCGTCGAAGCGGGAGAGAACCCATACCGGTTTTCCCATGGCGCCGGCCAAATGCGCCACCGAGGTGTCGACGGAGATGACGAGATCGAGATTGGCGATCAGGGCTGCCGTATCGGCGAAATCGGTGGCGTCATCCATCAGGTCGAGGGGGCGGAGTTCGGGCGGCAGATCATCCTGTTGCGAGGCGGCGGAGCCTTTTTGCAGGCTGATGAAGCTTACGCCGGAAACCGACAAGAGCGACGTCAGGCGGGAGGGCGTGATGCTGCGGCGGCGGTCGGCGGCGGTGAGACGATAGTCGTGCGGGCGAGGATCTCCCGCCCAGACGATACCGACTTTTCGCCCCTCCAGGCGAGCCAGTCGACGTCCCCAGGCGGTGGCCAATTCGGGACTGGGCGCAATGTAAGGGATGTCGGCGGGGATGCCGTCCAAGCGCGTCTTCAAGGCGAAAGGCGCGCTCATCATCGGCAGGTGGTAATCGAAGAGTGGGATCTCGCTGCCCATCGTCGTTACCGCGTGGATGCCCGGTTGACCAGACAGAAGTCGGACCAAGGGGGCCTGGACCTCGACGATCACGGACGCGCCGCGCCGGGAGAAAGAGGCGGCGTAGCGAACGAATTGCAGCGTATCGCCCAATCCTTGTTCGGCATGCAGCAAGATGGTCCGCCCCGCGATCTTCTGTCCGTTCCATTGCCGGTCGGATGGATATCGCGGGATCAGACCTTCGACACCGCCTTTCCATCGCCATTCATATTCCCGCCATCCCTCTTCGAAGTCGCCGTTGTGCAGCAGGGCATGGGCTAAATTGACATGGGCCAGCGGATAGTTCGTCTCAAGCGCGAGGGCCTGGCGGTAAGCATCGATCGCTTCAACGATCCGGTCCTGCTGCTTGAGAACGACCCCCAGATTGAGATGAGCGCGCGGATAGTCCGGCTGCAGGACGATGCAAGTCCGGTGGATCCTTTCGGCTTCGGCGAGGCGATCCTGGTCCTGTAAAACCGCGCCGAGATTGGATAAAGCCTCGATGAACGCGGGTCTAAGGCGTAATGCGTTTCGGTAAGCGACGGTCGCCTTCGTCAGTCGCCCGGCCTTATGGAAATGGACACCGAGATTGTAATGCGCCTCGGCGTAATCCGGTTGGGCAACGATGGCTGATCGTAGAGCGGCCAGCGCTTCGTCATGGCGGCCCAGGCTTGTCAGCACATTGGCCAGATTGTTGTATGCCGGGGCGTGGCCGGGGGCTGAGAGCAGAGCGGCGCGATAGGCCGCCTCCGCTTCCAAGAGAAGACCTGAGGTCTGCAAGGCGACGCCTCGGGCATAGAGTTCTTCTCCCTCTCCCTTTATGGGAGAGGGGCGGGGTGAGGGGGAGGCCTTTGCAGAAGAATCGTTGAGTTTTTGTCCCGCCTGACGGCGGTCAGCCCCCTCACCGGCCCTCTCCCACAAGGGGAGAGGCTTTCCATTGGCGTGAGCGGCCAGTTCCGTCGTGACCCGTTCGATCACCGCTCGCCAATCGCCCGCAGTGGTTTGACGGAACAGCCGCGCCGTCGGATACCAAGGCGAATCGTCGCGATCGGCAAGCCATCGCCAGCAGCCGTCAAAACGCGACAGGATCCAGACTGGCTTTCCCATAGCGCCGGCCAGATGCGCCACCGACGTATCGACGGAAATGACCAGATCGAGATGCGACAGCAAACCGGCCGTATCGGCGAAATCCGTGATGTCGCCCATCCAATCGAGAGGTCTTTGCTCGTCGGCGATGTCTCTGCGCTGGGCGGCGGGCGGTCCCATCTGCAGGCTGACAAAGCTCATTCCCGGAATTTTCAGCAAAGGCGCCATGTCGGCGAGCGCCATGCTGCGGCGGTGATCGATGGCGTTGCTGCGCGGATCTTCCGGACGCGGAGCGCCGGCCCACACCAAACCGACTTTCAGGCCCGGCAGGGAGGCCAGACGGTCTGCCCATTTGGCTGCGGTCGCGCGGTCGGGACCGAGATAGGGAATGGTGGCGGGGATGGTCTCCAACGTGGTGCCAAGGAGGAAGGGGGCGCTCATCAATGACAAAGAAAGATCGAAGGGCGGCGGTTGTTCGCCTTTGACGATCACCTGCGAGACGCCTTCGATGCCGGACAACAATCGTGCGAGCGCCGGAGGCGCCTCCAGAACGACCTTGGCGCCCAGCGCCGCCACGGAGGTGGCGAACCGGGAAAACTGCAATGAATCGCCCAAGCCTTGTTCGCCTTGAAGAAAGACGGTCCGTCCAGACCAGTCATCAGGGCCCCAATGCGGTTGCAGGGCGGGGGCCGCCGTTTGGCCGCCATGTCCCATGTGATGACGCCATTCATATTCCCGCCAGCCTTCGGCGAATTGTCCTCGGCACAGCAAGACCGTCCCCAGGTTGCTGTGCGCCTCGGCATAGGCCGGTTTCAGCACGATGGCTTGACGATAGTGGGCCGCTGCCGCGTCGAGTTGGTTCTGCTCTTGGAAGGCGGCGCCGATGTTGTTGAGGGCTTCCGGATAATTCCCCTTAAGGTCGATCGCGTGCCGGTAATGGCCGGTGGCCTCGTCCAGGAGGCCCATGGCATGTCGGGTGGCGCCAAGATTGTTGTGGGCTTCGGCATAGGCGGGGTCAAGGACAAGGGCTTGGCGAAAGGCTTGTGCCGCTTCGGACAAGAGGCCCCGCAGGCGAAACGCTTCCCCCAGATTGTTGTGGAAGGAGGCATTGTGGTTGGAGCGGGAGATGGCGTCACCGATATGGCGGATGGCCATGTCGTGACGGCCGGTTTGAGCGAAGACGACGCCCAGCAGATTGAGGCATAGGGCGTGATCGGGATCTTCCGCCAGAATCGTTTTATAAATATGTTCCGCTTCGCTCAGACGCCCGCTCTGGTGAAGCTGAACGGCCAATGCGAAGGCCGGCGCCGAAAGCGTGTTCGGAGGCTTTCTGACGGGCGTCGTTTCCTGTCGTGCCGTGGCCCGGCGCTGTTTGCGGTTCATGGGGCGACCAGATGTTCCATTTGCGCGACAACGCGCCGGACCGGCGCGTCCCAGTCGCCGGGCGTCGTCTGACGAAACAGCCGGGCCGTCGGGTACCATGGGCTGTCATCGCGCCCGGTGAGCCAGCGCCAGCAGCCGTCGAAACGCGAGAGAATCCACACGGGCTTGCCCATGGCGCCGGCCAGATGGGCCACCGAGGTGTCGACCGAGATCACCAGATCGAGATTGGCCAGCAAGTCGGCGGTGTCGGCGAAATCGGAGACATCCTCCATAAGGTGGAGCGGCCGCGACTCGGCCGGGAGCAATGTGATTTGAGCGGTCGGGGGGCCTTTTTGCAGGCTGACGAAGGAAACCCCGGGGAGGGCGAGCAGCGGCGCGAGTTTTGCCAATGGCATGCTGCGACGGCGGTCGATCGCATTGGCAGGGGGATCATCCGGACTGAAATTTCCCGCCCAAACCAGGCCCACTTTCAGCCCGGCGAGCCGGCAGAGGCGTTTGGCC
>DATNIV010000005.1:0-4739 GCA_035604255.1 Telmatospirillum sp.
TGTGGCGGCTGCCACATTGGGGATCGAGGCGCCAAAACTCAGTCTTGACCAAATTGACGATACCGATTGGGTCTCGGCCAATCTTCGCGACTTCCCGCCGATCGCGGCCGGACGCTTCTTCGTGCATGGCTCGCATTTCGAAGGACGGATTCCCGGCGGCAAAATCGCCTTATTGATCGATGCCGGCACGGCTTTCGGCTCAGGCGAACATGCCACCACCTTCGGCTGCCTCTCGGCGCTTGATTATTTGATGCGCCGCCGGCGCTTTCGACGGCCTCTGGACTTGGGCTGCGGCTCGGGAATTTTGGCGATCGCCATTGCCAAGGCGACCGCCCTCGACGTTCAGGCCGCCGATATCGATCCGATCTCCGTCACCGTGGCCACCCGCAATGCCAAACGAAATGGCGTGGCCTCGCGCGTCCGCGCCTGTCGCAGCGACGGATACAACTGCCGCACCCTGAGCCGAGGTCGTCCCTATGATCTGATCGTCGCCAACATCCTGGCGCGGCCGCTGGCCGCCATGGCGGCCGACCTCGGACGACATCTGGCCGTCGACGGCGTTGCCGTCCTGTCCGGCCTGCTGGATCGGCAGGAGCGCTTCGTACTGGCCGCCCACCGCATGCAAGGTCTATCGCTGCTCGGCCGCATCCGCATCCAGGGATGGACCACCCTCATTCTCGCGAAATCGGCCAGAGCGCGGCTTTAGGCTTTGAAGTAAAACAATCGCTCCAAAGCCTAAGCATTCATCCGACGCCTTCGCGCCGCTCGGGCTTAAGGACACCTTGCCGCCGTCCGAACGGATACCTAGGTTTCTTCCTGTCTCGATCAGCAAGGACGATATCCCGTGCAAAGTGCGATAGCGAAACACCCCGATAACCCGACCGCCGAACATGTCGCACGGTTGCGCCAGGAATTGGCCAGACGCGGGCTCGATGGTTTTGTCGTTCCGCATAGCGACGAGCATCAGGGCGAATATCTCCCCCCCTCGGCGCTCCGCCTGACGTGGATCAGCGGATTCACCGGATCGGCCGGCGTCGCCATCGTGTTGGCCGATCGAGCCGCTTTGTTCGTCGATGGTCGTTATACGCTGCAAGCCGCAGGACAAGTCGACGCGACGCTGTTCGAACATCACCATTTGATCGAACAACCGCCTGCGCAATGGCTCGCGGCAACGCTGCCCGCCGGGGCGCGCCTCGGCTATGACCCCTGGCTGCACACCCCCAACGGGATCGGACAGTTGCGGGCGGCATGCGACAAAGCCGGGGCTCTTCTCTCGTCTTGCGCCGATAATCCGTTGGACGCCGTTTGGACGGATCGGCCGGCACCGCCGCAAACACCGGCACTGCCTCATGCTCTTGCCTTCGCCGGTCGTAGCGCCCTCCAGAAACGGGCCGACCTGGCCGAACAATTGGTTGCCGAGACCCTCGACGCGGCCGTTCTGACGGCGCCCGAATCGATTGCCTGGCTGCTCAATCTGCGCGGAAACGACATTCCGTTCACGCCCTTGCCTCTGTCTTTCGCCCTCTTGAACAAGGACGGCGCCGTCGATCTGTTCCTCGACGACAAGAAGCTTTCGCCGGAAACGATCCGGCATCTTGGCGCGGAGGTGCGCGCGAAAGCGCCCCCCGCCCTCGGTCCGGCCCTCGACGCCTTGGCCGGCAAGCAGGTGCGACTGGATCCGGCGACGGCGCCATCGTGGATCGCTGAACGACTGATCGCCGCGAAGGCTCATATCACACATGGCGCCGACCTCTGCGCCCTGCCGCGGGCCTGCAAGAATCCGGTGGAACTGGAGGGAACCCGCCATGCTCATCACCGTGACGGCGTCGCTCTGACCCGCTTTCTGTGCTGGCTCGCCAGCACGGTCGACAGCGGGACGGTTACCGAGATGTCGGCCGCCGAAAGACTTGATCGCTTTCGCGAAGGCGGTGAGAATTACCGAGGCCCCAGCTTCCCGACGATCTCCGCCGCCGGCCCCGATGCGGCTCTGCCGCATTACCACACGACCGAAAGCAGCAACCGATCGCTGTCCTCCGGTCAGTTATATCTCGTCGATTCCGGCGGACAATATCTCGACGGCACCACCGACGTCACCCGCACCATAGCCATTGGTCCGGCTGGCGCGGAAGAGCGGCGGCGGTTCACTTTGGTCCTGAAGGGACATATCGCGCTGGCTCGGGCGCGCTTTCCGTTAGGCACCACGGGCAGCCAATTGGACGGTTTGGCCAGACAGGCGTTGTGGGCCGAGGGGCTCGATTACGATCACGGCACCGGCCACGGCGTCGGCAGCTATCTGAGCGTCCATGAAGGCCCGCAACGCATCTCCAAACTGCCCAGCGCCCAGGCCTTGTTGCCAGGCATGATCCTGTCCAATGAACCCGGCTATTACAAGGCCGGCGCTTATGGCATCCGGATCGAAAATTTGCTGGTGGTCCGTCCCTGGCCCCATCGAGGCGAGCGGGAAACCCTGGAGTTTGAAACGCTCACGCTGGCCCCCATCGATCGCTCCCTGATCCAACGGGATCTGCTGTCCGCTGACGAGGCCGACTGGCTCAACGCCTACCACACCCGTGTGCGCGACGAACTGACGCCTCTGCTCGACGGCCCGACAGCCGACTGGCTGGCCGAGGCGACACGGGCGATTTAATCGGGTTACTCATCCGCCCAATCGTGCTTGCCGACACGGCGTTCCACGCGAATCTTGTTCAATCGCTGAAGATGCGCCAGATTTTTCTCGGCGACGGCGGCCTGCCGACCCGCCCCCATCTGGCGATAGACCTCCAGCGCGCCGGTATAGGCCGCCGCCGCCTCGTCCAGATGCTCGGTGCTTTGGCGATGCTTATCCAAGAGGAAAAGGGCGGTGCCAAGGGTGTTCTGACACCCCGCCCAAGCCAGCGGCATGCGCTCTCGAACCCGAAACTCCAGGGCGGCCCGGCAGGCCTCGACGGCGCGTTCCAGCACCTCGGGACTTTTCACCTGATCGCCATAGACCTGGAGAACCTGGGCCAGATTGTTCATCACGTCGGCCCAGCGCAAAGGCGACTCGCCGCGGGTAAAGACCTGTAACGCCGATTGAAAGGCGACCATGGCGTCTTTCAGCAACGCCGGCTGACCGGTCAGCAGATCCAATTTATAGAGCGCCTGCCCCAAGCGATTCTGCGCGGCTCCCCACTCCTGAGGGTAGGAGGCCCTCACCAGGCATTCGACGGAGATCCGATATTCTTCGACGGCCCGCTCCAACAAAGCGACCTCTTGCCGCCGATCGCCGGCCGCCTGCAATGTTCCGCCCCAATGCTTACGAAGCTGAGCTTCTTCGATTCCGTGCTCGCCGCGCTCCAGACGATTGATGGCGGCGTTATAGGCCTCGCCCGCCTGGTCGAACCAAATGGCGTCCCCCTCGGACGCGGCGATGGTGGCCATCGCATGGCCAAAGCATGTCAGCGCCGTCCGCTGCTGCTCCATATTCCACGCCACCGGCAAACCGTCCGGGAAAACAGGCAAAGCCTGATGCGCAGCGATCAGCAATTGATGCTGCAATCCCCGCTGCACCTCGGTCATCGGCTCGATCGCCGCCAAAATCGTCAGGTAAAACAAATCGCCGACCGGCGGTTCCTGTTCGCCCGGCAGCTCCAGAGACACATAGGGACCGAAACATCCCGGCCGCTCGTCGTCGCCCTGCCCTGCCGGTGTAAACCATAGACTGTAGCCGTCGGCATGCACGTCACCCCAAACCAGCAGATCGAGACCGTCCTCCCGCCCCAGGACTTGTCTGGCCTTCAACAAAGCAGCGCTGATTTGCGCCTGGTCGGCCCCAGCCTCCACTTGCACGGAGACCGACAATTCCCGCGCATTGATCCCGAAGCGCCCTTCCAACAAACCGATCAGAGCTCTTGTCCAAGCCCCTTCGATATCGTTATTGACCGTCGCGATCCCGATCGTGAAGGGCTGGGCACCGCCGGAAACACCGGCGTCGCCTTTCCTGTTCGGCTGGTAACGCCGGATCCAGGCTTTTATCACTCCGACGAGCCCCATCCCCAGTCCCATCGTCGGACCGTACAGTTCGCCGCCTTCGCGACTACGCGAGATGATGACATCGGCGGCGCGCAACCGTTCGATCAGCAACCCCATCACACGCAGGCCGGCGTTCGGTTCATTTTGCAGCCAGACCATGAATTCTTCGCGCGGCACGCGTTTGACCACGGCCTTCTGCAAGACGCGCGCACCGGATTCACGGGGACCACCCGATAGAATGTCCGTTTCCCCGAACATTTCGATCGGCCCGACCTTACCGACGATCGTCTTTGGGTCTTCGCGGAACAATTCGACACGACCACTGACCACGACATAGACCGCATCGCTCGGGTCCCCTTCCCGATAGATGACCTCTCCTTTGCCGTAAGCCCGTTCGCCCGCTTTCACTGGTCAGCCCCCCTGAACCGAAGGATCAGGTTAAGGCAGGAGGGGAGGCGGCGCAACCGATGCTGGTTTGGGCTAGCCTGTATTTCTCATACTCACGTCGTCGGCACCGCGACGGTAAATAGTCGGTCCGCCGCAGCGGAACTTCCAAAAAAGAAAGGCACCTCGCGATACCGGTAACCGGCATCACGAGGCGCCCCATCTTCAAGTCGCTCTCAGGACTGCACTGAGATAGAGGCGGATTCAGATCTTTGGCGGTATCGCTTGGCGATCCCACCAAAGATCATCCGGCTCTAGGCAGCCGAGGCCCCCGAACCTGTCTT
>DATNIV010000006.1:0-2459 GCA_035604255.1 Telmatospirillum sp.
GCCTCAATGGCGGCCGGAAAGAAATACCAGCGCCCGTTGAGGGCGCGGCCAAGGGGCCGGATGGCCCCGCTAAGGCAGAGGGCAAAATTAAGCCCGTGTACTGACGTGTCAGTACACGGGAGGGCGCGACAAGGAGGATCGATGTTCATCCCAAAAACTGAGACGCATGCCGAATTCGACGTCGAGAGCGTCCGCGCCGATTTTCCCATCCTCGCCCGCAAGGTGCGCGGCATGCCGCTGGTCTATCTCGACAGCGGCGCATCGGCACAGAAACCGCGCGCGGTGATCGACGCCGAAGCCCATGTCTACGAAACCGAATATGCCAACATCCACCGCGGCCTTTATTATTTAAGCGAACGCGCCACCGAAACCTATGAGGCATCGCGACGAACCGTACAGCGCTTCATCAACGCCCGGCACGCGCATGAGGTGATCTTTACCCGCAACACCACCGAATCGATCAATCTGGTGGCGGCCAGTTACGGCCGGAAATTCCTGCAACCCGGCGACGAAATCATCATTTCGGGCCTCGAGCATCACTCCAACATCGTGCCCTGGCAGTTGCTGCGCGACGAGCGCGGCGTGGTGATCAAGGTGGCGCCGGTTGCCGATGACGGCGACGTGCCGTTGGACGCCCTCGCCAGCCTGATCGGCCCGCGCACCAAGCTGGTGTCGGTCGCCCATATTTCGAATGTCCTCGGCACGGTCCTGCCGGTGGCGGAGATCATCCGCCTGGCCCATGCCGCCGGGGCCAAGGTTCTGATCGACGGCGCCCAGGCGGTTTCGCATCTGCCGGTGGATGTGCAGGCTCTCGATGCCGACTTCTACGCCTTCTCGGGACACAAATTATACGGGCCGACTGGTATCGGCGTCCTCTTCGGCAAGGAAGACCTGCTGAATGCCATGCCTCCCTATCAGGGCGGCGGCGACATGATCCAGACCGTCAGTTTCGAGAAGAGCACCTGGGCGGCGCTGCCCCAGAAGTTCGAAGCCGGGACCCCGGCCATCGCCCAGGTTTCCGGCCTTGCCGCCGCCATCGATTATGTGACGGCGCTGGGCCTGGAGCGGATCGCCGCCCATGAGGCCGATCTGCTGGCCTATGCCACGCAGCAGCTGACGGCGATGCCCGGACTGCACATCATCGGAACGGTGCCGCACAAGGCGGCCGTCATCTCTTTCGTCCTCGACGACGCCCATCCGCACGATATCGCCCAGATTCTGGACAATGCCGGCGTCGCCATTCGCGCCGGCCATCATTGCGCGCAGCCGCTGATGGAGCGTTTCGACGTCCCTGCCACCGCCCGCGCGTCGTTCGGTCTCTATAACAACCGGGCCGACGTTGATGTACTGGTGGCCGCGCTGCGAAAGGTCATGGAGATGTTCGGACAATGAGCGACGATCTGCGCGACCTTTATCAAGAGGTCATTCTCGATCATGGCCGGCATCCCCGGAACCGCCGCCTCATCGAGGACGCCAACCATACCGCCCATGGTGAAAATCCGTTGTGCGGCGACAAGCTGACCGTGTTTCTCAAGGTCGGCGCCGACGGCGTGATCGAGGATGTCGCCTTCGACGGCCGGGGCTGCGCCATCTCGACGGCGTCGGCCTCGCTGATGACGGAAGTCATCGTCGGCAAGACCGAGAAACAGGCGCAAGAACTGTTTGCCAATTTTCACGCCCTGACCACCGGGGGCGAGGGTGAAGATTCCGAAGAATTCGAGGACGAATTGGACCGGCTCCGCGTTCTGGCGGGGGTTCGTGATTATCCGGTTCGGGTCAAATGCGCGACGCTGGCCTGGCATACCCTGGTCGCGGCGCTCAAGAACGAGCAGAAGGTGACGACAGAATGAATATGATGAACCCTTCAGCCTCCTCGGGCGAGGACAGCGTCGCCCGCGCTGGACAACCGTTGGATGCGGGCGAGCGGCCGGCCACCGAAGACGAGATCGTCGAGGCCTTGCGTCAGGTCTATGACCCCGAGATTCCGGTCAATATTTACGACCTCGGCCTGATCTACAAAATCGATATCGACAACGACGCTTCGGTGGCGATTGCCATGACGCTGACGTCACCGGGCTGTCCGGTGGCGGGCTCCCTGCCGCAACGCGTGGCCGATGTGGCGGCGTCGGTTCCCGGCGTCGGCGAAGTGGACGTCTCGCTGGTGTGGGATCCGCCATGGACGATGGATACCATGTCCCCGGACGCCAAGCTGGCGCTCAATCTTTAGCGTCAGCGCGGCAAGGCGATGCGTTCCGCGTCGGCGGAGGAGAGATATTTCTCGAGAATCTTTTTCATGGTTCCGTCGGCCCGCATGTCGGCGACCACGGCCTGCCATTTCTTGGCTTCCGCCTCGTTGAAGCGTTTTTTCGACAGAATCAGCCCATGATCGACGGTGGTCTCGCCTGGTGCGATATCGACGGCCTGCGCATCCTTGATCCCCAGTTTCTTGAAATGAAATG
>DATNIV010000007.1:0-6218 GCA_035604255.1 Telmatospirillum sp.
AAGCCATATTTGTGGCCCGACGCGTTGATCGAGCGGACGCGTGGCAAGCGGAAATCCCAGATCAGCCCGGGCTCGATGAACGGTGCCACGAAACCACCCGATGCGGCATCGACATGCATCGGCACGTCAAGATGCTTGTCACGCGCCAATTGATCGAGAGCGGCGGCCACTTCGGCGACAGGCTCATAGTGACAAGTGAAGGTAACCCCGAATGTCGGCATCACGCCGATCGTATTCTCGTCGACCCGCTTCATCACCTCTTCGGGCGTCATGCCGAGACGTCCGCGCTCCAGCGGAATCTCCCGCAGTTCGACATCGAAATAACGGGCGAATTTGTGCCAGCAAACCTGCACCGGGCCGGTAATGAGATTGGGTTTGTCGGTCGGCTTGCCGGCCGCCCGCATGCGCTCGCGCCACTTCCACTTCAGCGCCAGGCCGCCCAGCATGCAAGCCTCGCTCGACCCAGTCGTCGAACAACCGATCGTGTCGGCGGCCTGAGGTGAATGCCAGAGATCGGCCAGAATGTGGACGCAACGGCTCTCGATCTCCGCGGTGGCAGGATATTCGTCCTTGTCGATCATGTTCTTGTCGATCGACAGATCCATGAGTTGATGGACTTCCGGATCGAGCCACGTCTGACAGAAGGTCGCGAGATTTTGTCGCGCATTGCCATCAAGAAACAGTTCGTCGCAAACCAGCGCATGTGCGACATCCGAACGCAATTCATGGTCGGACAGACGGTATTTCGGAATCGAGACGTCGGCTGCCTGAGTTCCGTAAATGTCCGCGTCGAGCGAACGTCTGACATCCTCTCGTCGGTGCAATGACATATCTCGCGTCCTTCCTGTGTCGTCGGTCCGAGGAAAATGTCTTCCGGGAATTTGGCGGCCGCGCGCAATGGACCGAAGAAAACAGCGGCTCACGCTTAGAGTTGCGAAGTCCGACCATAGTCGCCGCAAGATCGCCGTGGGGAGACTCGGAAACTACTCAAGGCGCCGACTGTCGAAATTGAGCGACAGGCCTCATGCCGCGACGCGAAAGATCATCCCCAAACGAAAAGCTGTGATAACATCGTCATAGTTCTCCGTATGAGAGACAATCCTTTAGAGAACAAAACAGGAATGCCGCACAACCGTTTGCCTCAAGCAAAAACGGCCAGACCGCGACTGAGTCGACGGCCTTTGCCGGCGCGCGGACCGCCGCGTGGCGATGCCGATTTCCCTGTTGTCGGCTTGGGCGCGTCAGCCGGCGGTCTTGACGCTTGCAAAGCGCTCATCGGCGCGCTGCCGGCCGACAACGGCATGGCCTTCATTCTGATACAGCATCTTGATCCAACCCATGAAAGCATGATGGTGGATCTGCTGACCGGTCACACATCGATGACCGTGCGGCAAGCCACCGAAGGCATGCCGGTCGTGCGCGACCACCTCTATGTCATTCCTCCCGGCACCTATCTTTCCGTCGTCGACGGCGCCCTTCGCCTGTCGCGCCCGCACGCGCCGCACGGCGCGCGCCTGCCCTTCGACTTTCTGCTGCAATCCCTGGCCGAAGAATACGGTGCGCGCGCCGTCGCCGTCATTCTTTCGGGAACCGGCGCCGACGGCAGTGTCGGCATACCGGCTGTCAAAAAGAAAGGTGGGCTCGTCATCGCGCAGGACCCCGAAGAAGCCGCTTTTGACGGCATGCCGCGGAACGCGATCAGGACCGGCGACGTCGATCTTGTGCTTCCGGTGTCGGACATTCCGGACGCTTTGGTGAAATACGACCGGCGCATGACCCTCGTCCACACGCCGACCCCGTCACCGCCACGGGAAAAGGCGCAGGACTGCCTGCTTAAGATCATTGACCTGTTGCGGACGAAGACCGCGCATGACTTCACGCTTTACAAGCAAGGAACATTGCAGCGTCGAATCGAACGCCGTATGGCGTTGGCGGCGATCGAAAGCGGAAACATGGAGCGCTATCTCGAAGTTCTGCGAAACGACAAGACGGAGCTCGATCTCCTGGCCAAGGATCTGCTGATCAATGTCACCAGTTTTTTCCGCGACCCTCAGGTCTTCGATCTCTTGGCCAAGACGATCGTTCCCGAATTGGTCGGCAGTCAAACACCCGGCCATCCGCTGCGAATCTGGGTGGCGGGATGCAGCACGGGAGAGGAGACCTATTCCCTGGCCATGCTCTTCCGCGAGGAAATCATGGCGTCCCGGCGCGACATCACGTTGCAGGTCTTCGCCTCCGACGTCGATCCGGATGCGGTCGCCCACGCCCGCGAGAGCGTCTATCCGGACAGCATCGAGACGGATGTTTCGCCGGAGCGGCTGGCGCGCTTTTTTTCGAAAGAAGATCACCATTACCGGGTTCTGCCGGAACTGCGCGAAGCCGTGGTCTTCACGGTGCAAGACGTGCTGGCCGATCCGCCATTTTCACGGCTCGATCTCATTTCATGCCGGAATCTTCTGATCTATTTGCGACCCGAGGCGCAAACGAAGGTCACCTCCCTTTTCAATTTCGCGCTGCGCGAGGGCGGCATTCTCCTGCTCGGCAGTTCGGAGACGGTCGGCAACGCCGACAACCACTTCGAATTCATCTCCAAATCGGAGAGGCTCTATCGGCATGTCGGTCGCGCACGGCCGGGAGAGGTCGGCTTTTCAATGGCCGCCGGTGACGGGATGCGCGTCCCAATGCGTCCGGGACAAGGCCAGGCGCCCTCACGGCAAACCGCTCTCGGCGACCTCTGTCGCCGGCTGGTGATGGAGGCCTATGCGCCGGCGGCGATTCTGATCAATCGCAAATATGAATGCCTCTATACCTTGGGGCCGACGGATCGCTATCTGCGCGTGGCGCCGGGCCCTCCCACCCATGATCTGTTCGCCATGACGCGTCAGGATCTCCGAACCAAGCTCCGGTCGGCCATCCAGCAAGCCAGTCAGGAGAACACGCGCGTCGTCGCCACCGGCAGTCAGATCGTCCACAATGGCCAGGCGATATCGTTCGGCATCGACGTGCAGCCCGTCTTAAACGAGGGCGAGGATCTGCTCTTGATTTGCTTCGTCGATATGCAGAAGCGCGAACAAAAGCAGCTTTCCCCCGTCGCGTCCGTCGACGATACACTGGTCGCCGAACTCGAGCAGGAACTGGACGCGACGAGAACGGAACTCAAGGACGCCATCCGCAACCTGGAAATTTCAAGCGAAGAGCAGAAGGCGATCAACGAAGAAGCTTTGTCCGTCAATGAAGAATATCAATCGACGAACGAGGAGCTTTTGACGTCAAAGGAGGAATTGCAATCGCTCAATGAAGAATTGAGTGCCCTAAATAGCCAACTCCAGGAAACACTGGAGCTCAAGAGAGTGACGAATAACGATCTGCAAAACGTCCTCTACAGCACCGATGTCGCAACGATTTTCCTCGACACCGCGCTCAACATCCGCTTCTTCACGCCAGCCACCAAGATACTTTTCAACGTCATTCCCGGCGACGTCGGACGCCCGCTGGCGGATCTCACCTCACTGGCCATGGATAACGCTTTGCCGATCGACGCCCGAACGGTGCTGAAGACCCTGGCGCCGATCGAGCGCGAGATCGAAGCCTTAAGCGGTCTTTGGTACATTCGCCGCATCTTGCCTTACCGAACCCAAAATGACGGAATCGAAGGCGTCGTCATCACCTTTGTCGATATCACCGAACGCAAGCACACGGCGGATGCTCTGGAGATCGCCAAGCGGCAAGCCGAGATGGCCAATGTCGCGAAGTCGCGATTTCTCGCCGCCGCCAGCCATGACCTTCGTCAACCGCTTCAAACACTGGCCTTGCTGCAAGGCCTGCTGGCCAAAGCCGTCGTCGGAGAGAAAGCGCAGAAACTGGTTGGCCGGCTCGATGAGACCTTGGGCGCCATCTCGGGCATGCTCAACACGCTGCTCGACATCAATCAGATCGAGGCGGGAACCGTGCGCCCCGAAGTCGTCTGTTTCCCGATCCACGACCTGCTCGAGCAGTTGGGCAACGAGTTCTCCTATCACGCGCAGTCACAGAAACTGGCCTTGCGCGTGGTTCCTTGCAGCCTGTCCGTCCAAAGCGATCCGCGCCTGCTTGAACAGATGATCCGCAATTTGCTGTCGAACGCCTTGAAATACACCGAGCGCGGCAAGATCCTCCTCGGCTGCCGTCGGCACAAAGGACATGTGAGCATCGAGATATGGGATACCGGCGTGGGGATCCCCGAGGCGGAACTGCAAGCGATCTTCGAGGAATATCATCAGCTCAACAATGCGGCCCGCGAACGGAGTCGCGGCCTCGGTCTCGGCCTCTCCATCGTGCAACGGTTGGGGAAACTGTTGGACCATCGGATCCGCGTCAACTCGCACATGGGCAAGGGCTCCGTCTTTGCCATCGAAATCGCGGTGCCTCCGAGCGGAACGGCCGCCCGTCGCACGCCGATGACCGATGGCGAGGCCAGCGCCGTGCCGGCCCGCGCCGGCACCATCCTGATCATCGAGGACGACCCCGAACTGCGCGCGCTGATCGAACTTCTTCTCAAAGACGACGGCCATCAAACGGCAACGGCCTCCGACGGAATCGCCGCGCTTGACTTGGTGGCGCGGGGAGAGATCCGACCGGACCTCATCTTGACGGACTACAATTTGCCAAAGGGCATGAACGGACTGGAGGTCATTGCGAAACTGAGGGAGACGCTTCGTCGCGAGACCCCTGTCATCATTCTGACCGGTGATATTTCGACCGGCACCTTGCGCGACATCGCCTTGCAGAACTGCGTCCAACTCAACAAACCGGTCAAGCTGCAAGAGTTGACTCAAACCGTCCAGCATCTTCTTCTCACGAAACCGCCGGCTCCTCCACCGCCGATCACGCGCGCTCCCCGCCCGGTCGCTCTCGCCGAGGGCGCGAAGGCGCCCCCCGTCATCTTCGTCGTCGACGACGACGATCATGTGCGCGCGGCCCTTCGCGAAGTCCTGGAAGACGATGGCCGGATCGTCGAGGACTTTGCCACATGCGAGGCCTTCCTCGCCGCCTTTCATCCGGGCCGCGACGCCTGCCTGGTGATCGACGCCTATCTCCCGGGAATGAACGGGCTCGAATTACTGCAACAACTCACGGCGGCGGGCCATCGGCTGCCGGCCATCATGATCACCGGCTTCAGCGATGTGCCGACGGCGGTTCAAGCCATGAAAGCGGGCGCTTTGGACTTTATCGAAAAGCCGATCAGCAGCAGCGAACTCTTCGCCTGCATCGAACGCGCCCTGGAACTGTCACGGGATGCGACGAAGCTTTCCGCCTGGCGGGAAAGCGCCGCGAGCCACGTCGCGGATCTGACCCCGCGGCAGCATCAGATCATGGACATGGTTCTCGCCGGTCACCCCAGCAAGAATATCGCCGCCGACCTTGGCATCAGCCAACGCACTGTCGAGAACCATCGCGCCTCGATCATGGCGAAAACAGGCTCGAAGTCGCTTCCGGCTTTGGCGCGCCTGGCGCTCGCCGCCGCCAGAAATGGCGCCGACGCTTCCTAATCGCCCCTAATGTCACTTAAGAAAAAAAGGGCTTGGGGCGGCCCGGAACCCATTTTTATGTTTATTTCTTTTGCAAGATTGCAGGCCCTTCGGGCCTCAAGCCCGCCGCTGTGGGGTCAAGAAGACACCCCCGCACGGAGAGCCGCCTCGAGTACGGGGTTGGCCCGCTCATGTCGTGGAAAAGCACACTGAGGCTGAAGGCCGAAGGACTTTTTCACGAGCGACGATCCAGCGACAGCAGGTGCATTGCCTGGTCTTGGGAAAACACCGATCCACAGATAGCGGCCGAAAGTTCGTCGTCATCGGCGACGGCGCATGCTGAGTAGTTTCCGTCCCGCCCGCGACCATGCGGATCCTGTTAGGGTGGATTCCGAAATAGACACCCTCTGGAACAGCAATATTGGGAAGCGCCATGCCAATGTCGAAGCCATCGTCCGCAGACGACAGAAAACCGCCGTTGATCGAGGTCCTGACCGATCCTGTCAATCTGTCCGTTGGTGACCGTTTCAGTACGCGCGGTCGCCGCGTTTTCGAGTGGCAAATTGAATCCATCGAGCGCCCTCCGAACATCGGCCCGATTATCACCTTCGCAGAAATTGATGGCATAGCGCGCGTTCAGATCCACGTCTCCGACATCGTCGAAAGGGGCTTTAGCCGCGTTGAGGATACAGGCTTGGCCGGTCGCATCTG
>DATNIV010000008.1:0-9818 GCA_035604255.1 Telmatospirillum sp.
CTCGTCGGCGTCGACTTCCAGAATCCACGGGCCGCGGCAGGCTTGGATGCCCGTATTGCGGCGTTCGCCTTCGATATCCCACGATCCTTCGATCAGACGGTCGGTGAAACGCTGGGCGATGGCGCGGCTGCCATCGGTGCATTTGTCGAGAACGACGACGATCTCGCCGGCGAAGGTGAGCTTTTCGAGGCAAGCGGCCAAGCGCTGCTCCTCATTGTGAACGACGACGAGCGCGGATAGCGAAGGAACGGTTTGTTGAACGACACTCATCGGCACACGGACGGAAAATCTCCAAGATCGGCGGTGACTATTGGGCCTGAAAGAGATTCTGGCAAGTCGAAACACGACGGTGGAGGAATGTCGTTTCTTCCCGGTTTACCGAGAAAATATGGCGCATGACCTTTTCCTAAAGTAGTATTGCATTCTATAAATGAAATCTAAAGTATGAGTCTCCTTTTGCATAAGGATGCAGACTTGCCCGGTCGCATCTGGTCCAGACGTCTCTTTAACCCGAAGGTCTTCTGATGTTCGACAAGCTGTTCGATCTCGACGGACTTGTTCCACACGGCTTTTGCCTGATGTGGCGCGATGAGTTGTTTTGGTCTTTAGCCATTTCCGACGCGATTATCAGCCTCTCCTATCTGTCAATCAGCACCGCCATGGCGTTGTATCTGATCAAGCGCAAGGATGTCTATTTGCGGTGGGTTGCCGTGGCCTTCGCGCTTTTCATCCTGCTCTGCGCGGCCAGTCACGCCACCGACGTCTGGACTCTGTGGTCGCCCGACTATGGCTATCAAGTCGTGGTGAAGGCCGCCACCGCCGTGGTGTCGGTGTTTACCGCGATCGCTCTTTGGCCTTTGTTTCCGCATGCCTTGTCCTTGCCAAGCGCGGCGCAGATGGCAACCGTCAATGCAGCACTTCTCCGGGAAAACGAGGACCGAAAACGAGCCGAAGCCGCGCTGCGGACGACCGAGATGGAATTGCGCGCGGCCAACAAGGAGCTGGAGAGTTTCGCCTATGCGGTTTCCCATGATCTGCGGGCGCCGTTGCGCGCCATGACGGGGTTCAGCGAGGCGTTGATCGAAGATTTCGGCACCCAACTCGACCCGGGCGCTCAGGACTATCTTCGGGAAATTTCCCACGCCGGCCGGCATATGGCGGAATTGATCGACGGGCTTCTCCAGTTGTCGCGCGCCACGCGCGGGTCCTTGACGCGCGAGCGGATCGATCTGTCGTTCCTGGCGAAAGACATTCGGCTTGAACTCGAACAAGGCGAGCCGGGTCGTCGGGTGACATGGGTGATCGAGAGAGGGCTCAGCCAGTGGGGCGATCGCCGGATGATCGAGATCGTTCTCCGCAATCTGCTGGAAAATGCCTGGAAATACACCGCCGGCGCGGCCGAACCAATCATCCGCGTTTTTGCCGAGGATCGCGACGACCGGCATTTCCTCTCAATTTCCGATAATGGGGCGGGATTCGACATGGCCTATGCCGACAAACTTTTCCAGCCCTTCCAACGGCTGCATCGCCATGATGAGTTTCCCGGCATTGGCATCGGCCTTTCGACGGTCTTCCGCATCGTCCAGCGCCATGGTGGCGTCATTTTGGCGGAGGGTGCCGTCGGTCGGGGCGCGACATTCCGGTTTTCCCTGCCCGAGCAGTGTGAGGGAGGTTTTGACCATGAAACTGGTGGCGAAAACGATTCTTCTGGTGGAAGACAATCACCAGGATGAAACCTTGATTCTGCGCACCTTGCGCAAGGTCAATGTCGCCAATCGCGTCGACGTCGTGCGCGACGGTCAACAAGCGCTCGACTATCTTTTCTGCGAAAGGGAATTCGCCGGACGGGAAGCTACGGATCTGCCGGTGGTGGTTCTGCTCGACATCAACTTGCCGCGCATTGACGGCCTGGAGGTGTTGGCGCGCCTTCGGGTCGATCCGCGAACCCGCCTTCTGCCGGTGGTGATTCTGACCTCGTCGGACGAGGATCGGGATCGCTTGAAAAGCTATGAGACCGGGGCGAACAGTTTCGTCAGAAAGCCGGTCGATTTCGCCCTGTTTGCCGAGATCGTCGCCCGACTGGGCATTTACTGGTCCGCCACCAACGTGCCGCCCGGAAGTTCCTAAGGACTTGGGGTGGACCAAATACTACCATTGCCGTTTGTTACTTTCCTCGATCGAATCGTACAAGTTGACGGGGGCAAAATCGTCTGTCAGCAGCCCGCCCGGGGGTCCTTCCGGCCAAGCCGAGCGCGTCGCCAGCAAGTCGGGAAGCGCGAAACGGAACCCGTAGCGCTTTTGCAAGGCATCGGCGCGGTCGGTCAAACGACGGTTCTCGACCGGCTCCACCGTCGCGACCGCGATGACATTGCCGTTTGCATAATAGAGATCGACAGACGGAAATACCGCGCGCAGGGTGGCCAGCGTACTGACATAGAGCTTCGTCCCGCCGTGAAGATTGAAGATCGCCGCGCCACCGGGGGTCAAGCGCTGTTTGACAAGGTCATAGAATTCGCGGGTCAGAAGGTGGAACGGCACGTAACCGCCACGAAAGGCGTCGACCAAAATCATGTCGTAGGGATTGCGATTCCTAACGAGGAAGACGCGTCCGTCGCTCTCGACGATGTGTAACCGTCCGCTCTCTCGGATACCAAAATATTGCCGGGCCGCGGCGATGACCCCTGGATCCAGTTCGACGACGTCGACGGCCAATTCGGTCATGCTGCGGACCAGATAGACCGGGATCGACCCGCTGCCGAGCCCGATCATCAGGGCATTCTTCGGCGTTTCCACATAGGCCACGCCGAGCGTCATGACTTGCGTGTAGCGAAGCGGCAGGTCGTCGTCGTCCGCGAGATTGGTGATGGATTCGGTGTAGCCCGAGCCATGCCTCATGAAATCCATGACCAGATTGTCACCGTGCTTGGTAATGAAGATGTCGTTGTAAACCGTTTCCATATGGGCGACGGCCCCATCCTTCTGCGTCAGCATGGCGGCGCGAATCGGGTGATCGATAAAAGAGTCGGACGCCGTGGCCCCTGTCGGTTGCGACACCGCACCGAGCACGAGTATTGCCGCCATCAGCACGACTTTTGCCGCTTTCCGTTCGGCCAAAATCAACAGCAATCCGCACGCCATGCCGGCAACGCCCGAGGCGATGGTGATCGTTCGCGTGCCGACCAGGGGGATGAGAAGAAAGGCGGTTCCCAGCGTTCCTGCGATGCTGCCCAGGGTGGAAATACCATAGACCCTCCCCGAGACCGTGCCGGAACTCTGCGTCGTGCGCAAAAGGATCCGAATGGCGAACGGCGAAAACATGCCAAGGAGAGAGACCGGCAGAAAGGTTATGGCAAAGGACGCGATCAAACTTCCCAAGCGGATATCCGGCACGGAGGCGAGCACGAAATCGAGCATGGGGTCGGCGAAAATAGGCAACAGCACGAGATACGCCGAGCCGACTGCCGTGATGGAGCCGAGCACGGCGGCAGAGTGAGTCAGGTCGGCCAGCCAGCCGCCGACAAAATATCCTGCCGCAAGGGCGGCGAGCACAACCGCAATCAGCGAAGCCCAGGTGTAGATGCCGCTGCCGAAATAGGGGTTCAGATAACGCGACCCCAAAATTTCAAAGCTCATGACGATCGCGCCGATGACGAAGGCGACAGAATAAAGCAGTCCGGCGGAGAGATTGCCGGAGGCGGTGGGTTCCCCTCCAAGACATCCCATCTATCGCGACGCTTTTATGCGCGTGAAGACGATGCTTCGGCCACGGCGGCCCATGGTATCGACGGAGGTCCCTTCCATCCGATCGCCGATCTGTTTCACATAGAAGCGATCCGGCGCCCAATCGGAAACATCGCGGTCCACACTCGTGGGGCTCGAACATTCAATCTGCACGTCGTTGCCCGTCACGGTGATTTGTGCGCTCTCAACGATGGTCCCCCCTTTCGACGGACGTATCGTCAGACGTCCGCTGAAGGCGACGGCACTCACCGCAGACCCCACGTCCAAGGTTCCCGCGTAGTTGTCGGAGGCGCCCTCCCAGGCGAAACTCCAATTGCCCTGAATGCTATTTTGCGCTTGCGCCACGGCGGTCACGACAAAAAAAGGAAGTGTGCCACCGACAACAACCGCACGCAGCACTCCACGGCGCGAACAGCTGAACAGTTCGTTCATGCGCCCCCCTTTCCAACTCACGGTTTTTCAGCATCCGTCTTCGCCGAACCACCGTCAGCCGACATTTCCCAGATGGACAGGTCCATCCGCCCACGTTCTAGGGTAGAATATCCCCGTTCATGGTTTCTGAGAAGGGATAACCCGGGTTTCTCGCTGTCCGCTCCAAGCCCTAAGCGTTTGTTCAGAAATTACGCAGATATTTCTGAATGGGCCTAAGCGGTTACGCTCACCTCCACCGTCATTGCCTGGAACGCGTCGGTCATTCCGACGAAACTGCCGGAGACAGGCATAACCTGGCGGATGTCGCGGCCGACGGCGACCGGGATGAGATTGAATCCGCCGACACTGCGGTTGGTCGGGTCGAAGGTGATCCAGCCGGCGCCCGGCACATAAAGTTCCGCCCAGGCGTGCGTCGATCCGGCGCCCCAATTGCCGAACGCGTTTTGGTCCGGATTGTAGAGATAGCCGGAGACGATTCTGGCGCCGAAGCCCAAATGGCGGGCCGCCTCGATGAAGAGAACGGCGAAATCCCGACAAGAACCCCAGCCGCGATCCAAGGTCTCAATGGGCGACTGCGTGCCTTCGTCGTCGCGACTTTGATAGGAAATCCAAGCGGAAATCCCGGCGCAGAGGTCTTTCAATAGCGACAGCGTATCGGTTGGATTGCCGCCGATGAAGGCGCGGGCCCAGTCTCGCATCCGCCCGGAGGGATCGGCATATTGCGGCGTCGTCAGGGCGCCGAGATCAAGCCATTCATCGCTGTCGTATTGGAACGGATAATGGATCGCCGAGGCCGCGACGTCGTAAATCGGCCAAGGCAGCGCATGCAGTTCAAGCGAGACGAGACTGTCGATGACCAGAGAGTCGGTGTCGAAAGGAAAGCTTACCGACGCCACGGCGTTGCCGAAGACGTCATAAGCCCAGGTCACCTTGGCCTCCGGCGTGACCGTCACATGACTGGATATCAGGCGCAGATCGCGGCTTTCGCGGGGACGCAGCATCAAACGGTGAGGCCCCAGACGAACCGGTTGGTGATAGCGGTAGAGCGTCTTGTGATGGATCTGCAGCGTGATCATGGCGTATCGGCCACTTTCCGAAAATTATGTGAAAAAACAGTATCTTTAAAAAAATAAAGGCGCCTATTTCGGATATTTAAAGAAAAATTTCCCGAAACGCTTGTATTTTCTTGAGGCGGCCTCCATATTGTGTCAGTCGATGGACGGTCAGATGACTTTGGTCCGGCGCGGGCTAGTTTTGCGCGGTGCTGACAATCTTCTTCCCTGATAATTCGATTTCGACAGCTTACGAATTCGTAAGCTTGCAACAATTACTGTATGTGAAAGAGTTTCCTATGACTACGGGAACCGTGAAATGGTTTAACGTTCAAAAGGGTTTTGGTTTCATCGCGCCGGATGATGGCGGCAATGATGCCTTTGTCCATATCAGCGCTGTCGAGCGCTCCGGGCTCAGCGACTTGCGCGAAGGTCAGAAGGTGGGCTTCGAGCTCGTCTCCGACCGCAAGAGCGGTAAGATGTCCGCCGACAATCTCAAGGTTATTGATTGACGCCAACGCCGGCGGTTGCCGGGTCGAGCGTCTGACGCCTTGCTGGCCCCGCACTTGAAAAGGTTGCGGGGCCTTTCGTTTTCAAGATCCGCGAGAGCGGAGTCCTAGTCCAAAGGAGGCCTCCATGGCCAAAGGTCAAAAGCGCAGCAACCGCGAACTCAAAAAACCGAAAGCCAACAAGCCGGTGGCCGCCGCCGCGCCCGTGGTGATGAAGGGGTCGGCGACGCCGATCATTATTCCGAAGAAGAAATAATACGGATCACCAAAATTATCTGGAATTTTCCGTCATCCCCGCGCAGGCGGGGATGACGGACAAAGGTCGAGTCATTGCGGTGATCCGTATAAGTCTCGACGTTTGCAAAGTTGATCCACAGATGGCGCAAGTTGCCGCAGATCGAGACAAACATCTGCGATCATCTGCGCCATCTGTGGATCACTCTTAAACACGGGGCGACTCAAAGCGCCCATCCGCCTCCTGCCGCCGCATAGATCGTCACCAGGGCTTTACGTAACTGGACGTTCGATGCCGCCACGGCGGAATCGGCCTCCAGTGCGTCATGTTGGGCGACCAGAAGATCCAAAAGACCGCTGTAGCCGCTTTTGTACTGCTGGTTGGCAAGGGTGACGGCCCGTCGGTTCTGCTGAGCGGCGAGGTCGAGGTCATGATGGCGCGCTGCCTCATGAAAATAGACGGACAGCGCGTTTTCCATATCTTCGAGGGCTTCGAGAACGGTCTCCTGATAGGTCAGGAAGGCCTGCGTCTGGCGGGAATCGGCGGCATCGATCTGCGAGCGAATGCGGCCGAAGTTGAGGATGGGTTGCACGAGATTCGCGCCAAGCCCCCAGGGGGTCGCGGAAAAGGCGCTGGAGTCCTGAACGCCGAACAAAGCGGTCAGAGAGAGCGTCGGATAAAGCTCCTTGGTGGCCGCCTCCGTGGCCGACAGGCTGGCGGCGAACCGGCGTTCGGCGGCCCTGATGTCGGGACGATTGGCCAGGACGCGCGCCGGCGCCGCCACCAGAATCGTGCCATCCAGGGCGGTGAAGGGGGGCGGATCCGCCAGGGCGGCGTCTTCCGTGCCAGGCGCGGTGCCTGCCAAGACATTCAGGCGATGCAGCGTCACCTCATAAGCCGATTGCAGCGCGGGAAGCTGCGCCGAGGTGGTGGAAACCTGCGCCGCCGCCCGCTCGACGTCGAGATCGCTGG
The DNA here is from genome assembly GCA_035604255.1 of Telmatospirillum sp. Taxonomy (GTDB): domain Bacteria; phylum Pseudomonadota; class Alphaproteobacteria; order Rhodospirillales; family Magnetospirillaceae; genus Telmatospirillum. Next base: position 6,942 of record DATNIV010000008.1, read on the forward strand.
AGAGCGCGCCCACCATTTGCGCCTTGATCAATTCCAGCGTCTTCTGCTGGGTGGTGAGATTGTCCCGGGTGATGCGGATCTGCTCCTGGTCGTTGCGCAGATCGAAATAATTGCGGGCGACGTCGGCCAGCAAGGACACCATCACCGCTTGGGCGTCGGCTTCGACCGCCTGGGAGACCGCCGCCGCCTCGCCAGCCCGCGCCTGGTTCTTGCCGAAAAGATCCAGTTCCCAGGAGGCCTGGACGTCGGCTTCCCGGATGTTGACCGCCTTGTTTCCCGTGGCATAGCCCTGGTTGCCGCGGCTGATGCTTCCGGTGCCACTCACACTGGGCAGCAGATTGGCCACCGCCCCGCTTTGCCCGGCCCGCGCCTCTTCGACCCGGGCCTTGGCGATCGCCAAGCTTTTGTTGTTGGCCAGGGCGTTTTCGATCAGGCGATCGAGAACCGGATCGCGGAAGCTTTTCCACCAACGGTGTTCGACGCCGACGGCGTCACCGCTGACCAACGGTTGATTGTCCGACGGCTCCGCGGTCGTCCGCTGACTCCACGCCGATGGCGTAGCCAGACCGGCATCTTGCGGGCCGGGAGGATGGGCGCAGGCGGCCAGCGTGGCCAGCCCCATCACCAGAAGGGCTCGTTTCGTTATCGTTATCATGCTTGAGCTGCCTTGGTTCCGCTGATGCGCTTTTCCGCCGTGCGCAGCAGCACATAGAAAACAGGTGTGAGGAAGAGACCGAAGAAGGTGACTCCCAACATGCCGAAGAACACCGCGATGCCCATGGCGTGCCGCATCTCGGCGCCGGCGCCGGAGGACACGACCAACGGCACGACACCCATGATGAAGGCAAAGGAGGTCATCAGGATCGGTCGCAAGCGCAGCTTCGCCGCTTCGATGGCCGCCTCGACCGTACGGCGGCCGTGGGTCTCCATCTCGCGGGCGAATTCGACGATCAGGATGGCGTTCTTGCAAGCGAGTCCCGCCAGCACGAACAGGCCGATTTGGGTGAAGATATTGTTGTCGCCACCGGTCGCCCAGACGCCGCCGATCGCCGAGAGAAGGCACATCGGGACGATCAGGATGATGGCGAGCGGTAGAAACAGGCTCTCATATTTGGCCGCCAGCACCAGGAACACCAACAGCACGCAGATCGGGAACACCACGATGGCGGTGTTGCCGGCGAGAATTTGCTGATAGGTCAGTTCCGTCCATTCAAATTCCATGCCCTTGGGCAAGGTTTCGGTCAAAATCCGGGTGATCGCCGCCTGCGCCTGACCGCTGGAATAGCCTGGGGCCGGTCCACCATTCAGGTCGGCCGAGCGAAACCCGTTGTAGCGCATGGCGCTTTCCGGTCCGGTGGTGTCGGTGACCCGCAGCACCGACCCTAAGGGCACCATGCGGCCGTCCAGACTGCGCGTCTGCAGTCGCAAGATATCATCCGGCTGGGAGCGGAATTGTCGATCCGCTTGCGCAATGACCTGATAGGTGCGACCAAATTTATTGAAGTCGTTGATGTAAAGCGATCCCAGATAGATCTGCATGGTGTCGAAGACATCCTGAACATCGACACCCAGCTGCATGGCCTTGGTCCGGTCCAGATCGGCGTAGAGCTGCGGCACATTGATCTTGTAGCTGGAAAAGACGCCGGCCAGTTCCGGGGCTTGCCGGGCTTTGCCGACCACCGCCTTCATTGCCGCGTCGAGCGCCTCGTAACCCTGGTCGGTGCGGTCCTCGACTTGCAGTTTGAATCCGCCGATGGTGCCTAAACCCTGGACCGGCGGCGGTGGGAAGATGGCGATGAAGGCATCCTTCACGCCGGCGTATTTCCGCTGCAGTTTTTGCGAAATGGCGAACCCCGAAAGATCTTGCGACGGCCGCGCTTCGAAGGGTTTCAAAGTGACGAAGACGATGCCGGCGCTCGAGCTGTTGATGAATCCATTGATCGAGAGCCCGGGAAAGGCCACGGCGCTTTCGACGCCGGGTTCGGCCAGGGCGATATCCGACATCTCGCGAATGACCTTTTCCGTCCGGTCCAAGGTGGCGCCGTCGGGCAATTGGGCGAAACTCACCAGATATTGCTTGTCCTGTGTCGGGACGAAGCCGGCGGGAACCTGCAGGAAGCCGAAATAGGCAGCACCCAAGAGCAGGACATAGACGCCGACCGCCAGCGATTTGCGGCCGAGCGTGCCGTTGACGCCACGGGCGTAACGGACGGAACTCCTGTGGAAGAAGCGGTTGAAGGCGGCGAAGAACCGTCCGAAAACGCGATCGACTGCCTTCGTCAGCCAATCCTTCGGCGCATCGTGGGGTTTGAGCAGAATGGCGGCGAGCGCCGGGCTCAAGGTCAGCGAATTGAAGGCCGAGACGATCGTCGAGAAGGCAATGGTCAGCGCGAACTGGCGATAAAATTGTCCGGTCAGGCCGCTGATGAAGGCGATGGGGACGAAGACGGCGCACAGCACCAGGGTAATGGCGATGATCGGACTGGTGACCTCTCGCATCGCGGTGATGGTCGCCTCGCGGGGGGTCAGTCCACCCTCGATATTGCGTTCGACATTTTCCACCACGACGATGGCGTCGTCGACGACGATGCCGATGGCCAGAACCAGGCCGAATAGCGAGAGCGCGTTAATCGAAAATCCGAACAGATGCATGATGGCGAAAGTGCCGACGATCGACACCGGCACGGCCAGCAAGGGGATGACCGAAGCGCGCCAGGTCTGCAAAAAGACGATGACGACCAGCACGACGAGAATCAGCGCTTCGGCCAGCGTGTGGACCACCGCCTCGATCGACCCGCGCACGAAGATGGTCGGGTCGTAGACGATGGAATAGTCGACACCTTCCGGGAAATGCTGTTTCAGCTCGGCCATGGTCTT
>DATNIV010000009.1:0-5243 GCA_035604255.1 Telmatospirillum sp.
GACGGCGCGGCGCGTCGCGCAAGCGGTTAACGCCTATCTCGGCGGCGAAGTAGCCCGGCCCACCGATCCCGCCACTGTCCGGCTGGCTATCCCGCCGCGTTACCGGGGGGACACCGTCTCTCTGCTGACCGACGTCGAACAATTGCGGGTCCAACCGGACCAGATCGCCCGCGTGGTCATCGATGATCGCACCGGTACCATCGTCATGGGTGAAAACGTCCGCATCAGCACGGTCGCCATCGCACAGGGCAATCTCACCATCCGCATCACCGAAACTCCGCAGGTTTCGCAGCCGTCTCCGTTCTCGGCCACCGGACAAACCGCCATCGTCAACCGCACCGACGTGCAAACCGACGAGGGCGCCGACAAAAAACTGGCGGTCTTGGGACAAGGCGTAACGTTGCAAGAGTTGGTGGATGGCCTGAACGCGCTCGGCATCGGCCCCCGCGATTTGATCAGCATTCTGCAGGCGATCAAAGCGGCGGGCGCGCTGCAAGCCAATATCGAGGTGATGTGATGCTGAGCGATCCGACCCAAGGCATGGCGTCGCAAGCCCTCTCGTCCAGAACGATGGCCTCTCAAGATCTCGCCGCGCAAACCCTTTCGGGACAGGCCTCGGGCGCGGTGGTCGACATGGTCGCCTCCAAGAAGGCGGCCCAAAGCTTTGAAGCCATGTTCATGTCTCAGATGTTCGGACATATGTTCGAAGGCGTCGGCAAGGACACATTGTTCGGCGGTGGCGCGGGCGAAGAAATGTTCCGCCCGATGTTGCTCGATGAATATGGAAAATTGGTCGCCAAAAAAGGCGGTATCGGAATCGCCGATTCCGTCATGCGCACCCTGATCAGCCAGCAGGAGAAGACACAATGAGCCTCCCGCAGAATTCACATCTCCCCAAACCTCCCCCGAAGACTTTGCCGGGCGCCCGCCCTCCCCTCGGCATGCCCCCCTCTCCCAGCGGCGGACAGGCGGGACTCTCTCCACGGCCGGTCATGCCGTCCGCCCAGCCAGTCGCTATGGCGAGTCACGCTGTGGCCGCGCCCTCGGCGCGCCCCGTGGCGACCGCGGCCCAGCCGGGAAAACCCGTTCTCACCGCGCGATCGATGCCCTCGATCGATATCAAGTCGCTGCCGGCCAAGCTGGGGCCGATGGTCGAGGCGATTCACATCTATGACGAACTGCTGATCGAAGAAAATACCGCCTTGAAGGCGGGGGATTCGAAAACGGTCGAATCGCTGCTCGATCGCAAAATGGCCGCCACGCGGCTTTACCAGGAGCGCTTGCGCGCTCTTTTGGCCGATCCGCAGAGCTCGCGGACCATGGCGCCCGATCAAAGAAGCGAAGTCGTCTCCATGGTCAAATGCCTGGAAGAACGAGCCAAGGAAAATACGACATTGCTCAAGGCCAATATGGGCGCGATCGAGCAACTGTTCGAAGTGATCAATACGGCGGCCCGCAAGATGCGCCGTCAGGATGTCGCCTACTCGAAAGCGGGAATGATGTGCGACAATTACGTCCGGAACGGGGTATCGCTCGCTTACAACCACACCATCTGATCGGCGGGCCGCTAGCATGGCGATCTCGACAGAAACCAACACGGCGATCAGCAGCCTGAATTGGGCGCAGCAAGTCAGCGTCGGCACCGTCGTCGGCGCCGCCGCGTCCGCTGCCACCGCTCGAACGAAAAAAACAAGATCCGAGCGATCCGATAGCTCCTGGATTCTTGGCGAACTGTTTCCCATCGCCGAAATTCAGAGCGGCATCGAAGAGGGTTTGAAGGCCAGCATTCGCGATGCCATCGGGACGCTGAACAGCTTGCTCACCGATGATAAGCTCAATGTCTCTTTGCAAAAACTGCTTGGGCATCCGGATGATCCGGAGACCATCGCGCGATCGTTACGCGATCTGACCGACGCCTTCGCGAATCTCTCTGCCTCGCCCGGCCAAACAGCCGAAGGGGTCGTGCAGGCGGCGACCACTTTCACCGACAAATTGAAAACGACGACAGATCAGATCCAGGCGTTGCGCGCCCGCGCCGATACCGATATCGGAGGCACCGTCGACAAAGCCAACGCGATTCTGCGACGCATTGCCGATCTCAACACCAAAATCTCTCTCGCCGCCGCGGTCGGTCAACCCATTCGGGACATCGGCGTCGAACGAGATGCCGCACTTGATACATTGTCCGGCACATTCGATTTTGCCTCCTTTAGTCGCGACGACGGCACCGTCTCGGTTTTCACCAAGGCCGGCATTCCGCTGGTCAACGGACCAGCGACCCAACTCGAACACCGAATCACGGAAAAGATCGATCCCTCGGCGACACTGGCCAATGGACGCCTGGCTGGGGTCACCGCCGATGGCCAGGACATCAGCGGGCATATTACCTCGGGCACGCTCCACGCCCTGTTGAGAACACGGGATTCGACCTTACCCAATGTGCAAAATCAGTTGGACACTTTGGCGCAAACCCTGCAATCCCAAGTCAATCAGGTCAGCAATCGCGCCTTGGCCTTTCGCAGCATTTCGTCTTCCTGCCGCAGCAGCCGACGGTTTGCCGATCCCAGCGGACAATATTTTTCATTGTCCGGAGGCGACGTCGTCATCACCCTGCTGGCGTCCGACGGAACCCCGAAAGCCAGTACCGGTTTGTCGTTGCTGATGAAGCAGTATCTGCAGGGGCACGGTCTGCCAAACAATCGCGCTTGGTCGGCGGGGCAAACGGCGGCGGCGTTGAATCAATGGCTGGGTCAACAGATTGGGAACCGCACGTCCCCATATACGATGGTCAATGAAAACGGGCAGATCGCCTTCCAATTGCCGCAGGACACTATCGGCGGCTTGACCTTTCAGGATCAGCGAAGCTTCGCCTTCCGATCCGTCGTGATTGCCAATGCGGACAAACCGCTTGGCCTGACCGGCCCGATCGGTTTTACCGACAGCGCTGGCAATGCCATCTCGACCCGACGAGCCAGTCCACCGCGCACCATCGTACCGGGCGACTCTTTGACAGCCATTGCCGCCAAGCTCAGCAGCTTGGACGGGCTGGAAACCAGCATCGTGCCGGCCGAAAAGGGGGTTTTCCTTCACGTCAGCAGCACGATCGGCAGCGATATGAGTGTCGACCCCGATGCCTCGGGTGCCAATGTCGTGGCCGGTCTTGGCCTGCACCCGGCAGCGGATCAACCGATCGAAGACGTGGTGATCAACTATCAACCGGACTCGCACGGAACCAACCTCACCAGCGCGCCCAGGCCGGATGCCCTGACGCCCCTCGGGTTGGACGGCCCATTGCTTTTGTACAACCAGGATGATGTCCTGATCGCCGAAATCGCCGTCGATCCCAGTTGGTCTTTGGCAACCTTGGCATCTCAAATCAATAGCGTCACCAAGAGCAAAGATGTCCGGGCAAGCGTGGTCACGGCTGGAAATCAGGTCGTCCTCAAGCTCGCACCGCCATTGGGACAACAGCTAAAAATCGCAGGCGCGCCGAATGCCTTTCACACGCGCCCCTCCACCACCTTCGTTGCCGCGGGTGGTTCGCTTGGCATCGCTCTGAATGGAACGACGGTCGGCAAACTGACCATCAAGCCCGGCGACGACCTTGTTGCGATCGCCGAAGCCATCAACGACCCGAACGCAGCTTTCGTCGCACGCGGCATTACCGCCTCTTTGCGAGAGGTCAATGGCACGCAATTCCTCGAAATCGCCAGCGCCTCGGGCCTGCCTCTCGCTTTCAGCGGATCCTCGCCGAACCAATCCACAGGCGCAATATCGCTGCATCTGAATGTGCGCGACAGTCTGGGCCTGAGCCCGCCGGCCACCCAGGTCATATCGGGTTTCGCCAATTTCCTGGGTCTCAACGACCTCTTCATCGCCGACCCCGCCGACGCCTTCGACAGCAAAGCGCCGACAGGCATCTTCACCAGTACGGCGACCCCGGGAACCGCGCAGACAATGGCCTTAAATCCGCAAATGCGGGAGTCCCCGTCATCATTGAGAGACGCCGCTCTCGCCGGTCCCATGACCGAGCTCCTCCGCAGCCCCGTCAATTTGGCCGCGGCCGGAGGATTGGCACGGGGCAATCTCAACCTGACCCATTACGCCGAAACGATCCTGGCGACAGCCGCCGCTCAAAGTCAGACGACGCGCGGACAGATGGTCTACCAGCAAACTCTGCTCGATGGCCTCAATTTGCAGCATTCGCGAATCGGCGGAATGGACATGAACGATACGATGACGACCCTGACGACCTATCAGCAGGCCTTCCACGATTCGTCCCGGATCGTGTCCACCATGGCCCAACTGTTCGGCAGCCTCGGCACTCCAGTGCACTAGCAACAATGACCGACCGGCAAATTTTGCATCGTCCCCCGCCCCGTTCCGCCCCCGTTGATCCTTGGAATCACGAACAAAGACGCCGGCAAAAAGGAACCGGCCGCATGGCCTAAAACTTGCAGCCCCAAACTCTACTCGTGGACTCGCGTGAGGAAACAGGAATCATGACGGTCGAAGCCGTTGCAACACCATCGCCCCGATACAACGTCGACGCCGCGCCTTCCCGTCCGTCGTCGGGCGACGAGGGCAACGGGTTCACGTCTTACCTGCTGCAATCCGTCTCCGCTTTAGGGCAGAGACTGGGCCAATCCGGCAACGGTAGTGTCATGTCCCAGAATACATTGAGCGCCGCGATGAACACCCCGACCGATGGACGTTCGAACAGCGGAATGCCGCTGCAGAGTCCGAGCAGTGCAGAAAGTCGAACCTCTCAGTCGTCGTCCCGCGACACGACCCAGCAGGTCGCCGACCGCTCCTCATCCGAAACCTCACCGCCGCAAAATGCGACGGTCGCGAAGCCCAACTCTTCCACCGATGATCGCCGGACCACATCGCAAGAGACGGCAACCTCGTCGGCGAACGGCGCGACGTCATCTGCCAGTACACCACCGATGGCGTCGCCAGCATCAAAATCCTCGTCCAAAACCGGAAATGGCAAGAGCGACAGCGCGTCCGCGACCACGGCATCGGGAACAACATCAACCCCATCGAGCGACGCGAATGGCGACGCCACTTTAGAGGCCACGCAAGCGATCGTCGGCGCCATGATACCAACAACCGTCGCGTCTCAGCCGCTTCCGTCCACCACAGCCGGCAACACGCCCGGCATAACCCCGGCAGCGGGGGCTCTGCCGTCGAACGTGGACGCCAACGGGGCCAAGGCAACGGATAGGACGACGCCGGAA
>DATNIV010000010.1:0-9270 GCA_035604255.1 Telmatospirillum sp.
ACAATTTGGTCACGATGAAAGCGCCGATCATCGGTCCGACGACCGCCGAGAAGGCCCAGACGCTGGCCAGGTAGCCCTGCACCTTCCCCCGTTCCCGCGCCGGGTAAAGATCACCGATGATGGTCAAGGCCACCGGCATGATGGCGCCCGCGCCGACACCTTGCAGCAAGCGGAACACCACCATGGAAGACATGGACCAGGCAAAACCGGCGAAGAACGAGCCGACCAGAAAGATGCCGATGCCGGCCTGCATGATGGGCTTGCGGCCGTAAAGATCGGCAAGCTTCCCGAAGATCACCGTCATGACCGTCTGGGTGAGCAGATAGGACGAGAACACCCAGCTGTACAGCCGCAATCCCCCCAACTGAGCCACGATCTGGGGCATCGCCGTCGAGACGATCGTCGCCTCCATGGCGACCATGAACATCGTCATCATCACCGAGGCGACGATCAAAGGCCGCTGGGAACTGGCAGGATCCGACATGGTGAAGGCGTTCTTTCGCGCAAAGGAAACCGAAAAACAAAAAGCGTTCCGCCCAACGCCCGATGGACCATAGCGTCCCCTTGCGCCCGCAGCGGAAGCTGTCTAAGCAGGATTCATTCGAACAGTCCACGAAATGCCGTCATAGCGAGCGATCAGCGAAGCAATCCAGGGGTACCAGCTGACTGCTGGATTGCTTCGTCGCGTCGCTCCTCGCAATGACGACATTTCGTGTCACAATCAACGAATCTCTGCCTTGCTATCTTGTACGTTGAGGGCTCCTTGTCCAGTGTCGAGCCGTCCGTAATTGTGAGATGGATCTGTTCGCCATGCATAAGGTTTCCCGACAATTCCGCCTTGCGCACGCGCAATCCGACGGGATCGGCATTTTTGCGAGGGATGATACGTGTCGGATATCTATGACGCGGCGCCTGCGCGAGGGTCGGGATTGAATGTCGATGGACAGCGTCTGGGGGGCGGCGTCACGCCGATTGTTCCGGTTGCATGGGATAAGCCCTATAGCGAGGGCCGCGATCCGCAGTTGGCCGAGGCGATAAGGCAGGCGAGCCTGCTGGCTCGATGATCGGCGGTTTTGTCGTCGCGCCGCTTGACCATGCCGTTGTCGCCCAATCGACAGAATCTGCGCCCAGCCTGCCTTTCCGGCCTTTCGGTTCCATGGTAATTGGCTGACGGCAAGTTCTCTTAATGGTAGATTGCGACCGATTAAACCGACATCCGACCAACGGCTGCCGATGAATACGGCCAACGCTACGTTCTGGATTTCGACATGCCCACCGCAGCGGGATTCGCAACGATACGGTCCATGTGGATCGTTCGAACGGGCGAAAATGTTCTTCGCCTCATCAGCTGCTACGTGGTCTAAGATGAGGTTCGTGTGGAAAGGGCCATGGACATGACGCACGCCAAAAATGGCATTGGACAACTCGATGTCGTTGCCTTGACCGCCGATCTACCGGACAGGGGGCTTTCGCGTGGGCAGGTCGGCACAGTTGTCGAGGTTCTGGCGCCAAGTGTGTTCGAGGTCGAGTTCTGCGATGACGAGGGGCGCACTTATGCGCAAGCTGCGTTGCGCGAAACCCAACTTCTGGTCCTGCATTACCGGCCACAACAGGCCGCGTAATTCCCGTTCATGGCGCGCCTCCGTTCCTAACCCGATGTGTGTGCAGGAGGAAGAAACGCTGGGCGGACCACTATTTCTCCAAGCCGCCATTCGAGATTTGACCGGGAATGAGCACCCCTGACCTCTTGCGGCCATCCAGACGAATATGCGAAGCGGATGCAAGGGATGGCCAGCGGACCTTTGTTTTGAGTATCATAGACTTATGTCACATCACGCTGCTTCTAAGGACGATCCATTCGACACGGCCACCTTGCGGTTCTATGCGGAGGAGGCCCCTATCTACTCAGGGAGCGGTCCTGGTGGCATAAGTCGTCACTTGGGCTCCTTTCTTCGTCGGTTGGCGCCTGGGGCGAGAATCCTTGAACTCGGGTGTGGTGGCGGGCGAGATGCAGAGGCAATGGTCGCATCTGGCTTCCACGTCGATCCGACCGAGGGTGTTCCAGAAATTGCACACCAGGCCGAGCAGCGCCTAATGCGGAAAGTTCGTGTCATGCGTTTTGACGAGCTCGACGCTGTTAAAGCGTATGACGCTGTGTGGGCGAGCGCGAGCCTGATCCATGTTCCTCGATCTTCGCTGCCCGAAGTCATTCGCCTCGTCTTCCGCGCATTGCGGCCAGGTGGGTTACATTTCGCAACATATAAAGCAGGAGGAGTCGAGGGGCGCGACAGCAAAGGCCGCTATTACAACTACCTCTCACCGGACCAACTGCTCGACGTCTATCACCGATCCAGCTCCTGGGAAGATGTCGAGATATTAGAATACAAGGGAGGAGGATTCGATGGCGGAGAAGGCCCATGGGTTGCAATTGCGGCACGCCGACCTGCCGGCGGCTGAGCCAAGAGACAGGCATTGATGTGGGCACCTACGACCAGAATTGGCCCACCCCGGCCGTTAAACGATGGGGCCGCATCGCCAAATGGATGCCGGTGTGAGGCTCAACCGAATTGGCGAGATTTAATCCCGTATCCAGGCAAAACCTTGGTCACGAGGACGAGGGACAGGCAAAAACGGCCGGCGGGTTTCCCCGCTGGCCGCAATCGTTCATTGCATCAGACTGGCTTAACGGACCAGATCGAACGAAATACCCGTTTTTGCCGTCTCGACGTCGAGGACATCGAGGATCTTGTCGAGGATGGTGCGCAGCACCGCCAGACCGCCCTGATAACCCAGGACCGGGAACCGGTGGTGATGATGGCGGTCGAAGATCGGGAAGGTCAGGCGGATCAGTGGAATGCCCAAATCCCGTTCCAGATATTTGCCGTAGGAATTGCCGATCAGGAATTCGGACGGCTCGGTCGCCAACAGCGAACGCAGATGCCAGAGATCCTTGCCGGCCCACACCTGCCCCTTGACGCCGTAGGGACTGCTCTTCAGCAGCGTGTCCATTTCGGCCGCCCACTCCTTGCTGCCGTTGGTGGCCAGCAGATGGATCGGTTCGGCCCCCATCTCCAGCAGGAAGCGGGTCATGCCATAGACGAAGTCCGGATCGCCATAGACCGAGAAGGTTTTGCCATGGATCCAGGCATTGGAGTCGGCCAAGGCGTCGACCAGACGACCGCGTTCCAGCTCCAGCGAGGCCGGGATCGGTTTGCCGGTTAGCGCGGAAAGCTTGACCAACAACTCGTCGGTGGCGCCGACACCCAAGGGATAATGGAATGCCGCCACGTCCTGGCCTTTGCTCGCCGCATATTCCAGGCTCTTGTCACTGCAATATTTCTGCAAGCCAATGGTCGCCTTGGCATTGAGCCCCGCCTCGACGTCCGCAAGCTTGGTGCCACCGTCGAACATCCGGAAAGTACCGTCCGTCGGTGTATCGAAGACGTCGGACACGTCCGAGATCACCGTATATTCGATCTCCATCTCGTTCAGGATACGCTTCAGTTCGCGGTTGTTGCCGACCGCATAACCGTCGAATCCGGGAATGATGTTGATCTTGGTCCCGGCCGTACGGTCCTTGCCTTCCCAGAAGTTCGACAACACGGCCTTGACCATATTGTCATAGCCGGTGATGTGGCTGCCGACGAAGGACGGCGTATGCGCATAGGCCACCGGAAAATCTTGCGGAATGCTGCCTTTCTCGCGGGAATTGCGAATGAAGGCATTCAAGTCGTCGCCAATGACTTCGGCGATGCAAGTGGTCGACACCGCGATCATTTTCGGCTTGTAAACATGATAGGCGTTGTTCAGGCCGTCGATCATGTTCTGCAAGCCGCCGAACACCGCCGCATCCTCGGTCATCGAGGTGGAAACCGCCGAGCAGGGCTCCTTGAAGTGGCGGGTCAGATGCGAGCGGAAATAGGCGGTGCACCCCTGGCTGCCGTGGTTGAAGGCCAGAGTCTTTTCGAAGCCGGCTCCGGCGAACACGGCACCCAACGGTTGGCAAGCCTTGGCCGGATTGACCACCAGGGCCTCTCGAGCAAAGTTCTTCTCGCGATATTCCCAGCTGTTGATGTGAGCGGCCTGCTGGTCGATCACCTCCTGGGCATGACAGCCTTCGAATTGCTTCTTGTTTTCGAAGAGCTTCTGATACTCCGGCTCATTGAAAAGCGTGGAGTGGTCCTTAATTTTTTCTGCGCTCTGGGGCATTTTCGAGTACTCCTGCTCAGGCGGCTTTCCAGGGGGCCTTGGTCAAACCCCAAACGGGGCTGTTGACCGCGAGGTCCATGTCACGGGAGAAGATGGCGAAGCCGTCGTAGCCGTGATAAGGACCCGAATAGTCCCAGGAATGCAGTTGGCGGAACGGAACGCCCATCTTCTGGGTGCCGTATTTTTCCTTGATGCCCGACCCGACCAGGTCCGGCTGCAGCCGCTCGATGAATTTCTCGAGTTCGAATTCCGAGACGTCGTCATACACCAACGTCCCGTCCTTGATGTAGTTGGTGGTGCGCTGATAATCGTCACCGTGCGCAAACTCGTAACCGGTGCCGATCACCTCCATGCCGAGATCGCCATAGGCATCGGCGACGTGACGGGGACGCAGGCCGCCGACATAAAGCATGATCCGCTTGCCTTGGAGCCGGGGCTTGTATTTGGCCAACACGGCATCCGCCATCGGCTGATATTTGGCGATGACCCGCTCGGCGCCTTCTTTAATCTTGTCGTCGAACTGCTCGGCAATGGCGCGCAAGCTCTTGGCGATCTGGGTGGGACCGAAGAAATTGTACTCGATCCATGGAATCCCGTACTTTTCTTCCATATGCCGGCAGATGTAATTCATCGAACGATAGCAATGGATCAGATTGAGCTTGGCCTTCGAGCCCCGCTCCATCTCGGCCACGGACGCGTCGCCGGACCACTGGGCGATAACCCGGAGCCCCATCTCTTCGAGAAGGATACGGCTGGCCCAAGCGTCACCACCGATGTTGTAGTCGCCGACGATCACCACATCATAAGGCGTCCCGTCGAATTCCTTGCCCGCCGCCTTGTCGACCACATAGTCGCGCATGACGTCGTTGGCGATGTGATGGCCCAGCGACTGGGACACACCACGGAAGCCTTCGCAGCGCACCGGCGCCACGATCTTGCCGATTTCCTTGGCCTTCTTCTTGGCGACGGCCTCAATGTCGTCACCGATCAGGCCGATCGGACATTCCGACATCACCGAAACGCCATTGTTCAGAGGGAACAGGGTTTCGATCTCGTTGATCAGCTTGTCGAGCTTCTTGTCACCGCCGAAAACGATATCCTTTTCCTGGAAATCCGACGTGACCTGCATGGTGACCCAACTGTTCACGCCCATCGTTCCGGTGGAATAGTTGCGCCGCTGGGACCAGGAATAATGACCGCAGCCGACCGGACCATGGCTCACATGAACCATGTCCTTGACGGGACCCCACACCACGCCCTTGGCGCCGGCATAGGCGCAGCCACGCACCGTCATCACACCGGGAATCGATTTCACGTTCGACTTGACGCCGCAATCGGGTTTGCCTTCCTCGTAGACATTGAGGTGTTTGGCCCGCTTCTTGGCCGTCTTTTCCGGGTACTCTTTCAGAACCTCTTCGATGAGCGCTTTCCGCTCCGCTTTGACATCGACCGTCATGTCATTCTCCTAAATCTCGTCACTTGCGCGGCAAAACAGGGCCGCGGCGCGCTCAAGGGGACAAGGGCGCCAGACTGGCCGGCGCCCTCGCCGCGTCAGGCATGGGCAGCCTTGCCGATGATCGACTCGTCTTCCTTCTGCATGATGCCGAATTCCATCAGCAACTCTTCCAGCTCTTCCATGGTGATCGGCGTCGGGATCGTGCCCTTGCCGCCGTTCTCATGGATCTTCTTGGCCAGCTGGCGATATTCGTCAGCCTGCTTGGACTCGGGCGCATATTCGATAACGGTCATGCGGCGCAGTTCGGCATGCTGCACGATGTTGTCGCGCGGCACGAAATGGATCAGCTTGGAATTCAGCTTCTTGGCCAGAGCTTCGGCCAGTTCCAGCTCCTTGTCGGTCTGACGCTCGTTGCAAATCAGGCCACCCAAGCGAACGCCGCCGGTCGAGGCGTATTTCAAGATGCCCTTCGAGATATTGTTGGCCGCATACATGGCCATCATCTCGCCCGACATGACGATGTAGATTTCCTGGGCCTTGTTCTCGCGGATCGGCATGGCGAAACCGCCACAGACCACGTCGCCCAGCACGTCGTAGGAGACATAGTCGATGCCGTCATAGGCGCCGTTCTCTTCGAGGAAGTTGATCGAGGTGATAACGCCACGGCCAGCGCAGCCGACGCCCGGCTCCGGTCCACCTGATTCGACGCAGCGAATGTTCTTGTAGCCGGTCTTCAACACGTCTTCGAGTTCGAGGTCCTCGACCGAGCCGGCCTCGGCGGCCAGCGACAAAACGGTATCCTGGGCCTTGGCGTGCAGGATCAGACGGGTGGAGTCGGCCTTGGGATCACAGCCGACTATCAGGATCTTCTGACCCAAATCGGACAACGCGGCCAAAGTGTTTTGGGAGGTGGTGGATTTGCCGATGCCCCCCTTGCCATAGAAAGCGATCTGTCGCAAAGCGCTCATAGGGTGCTCCTGTTGCTTCGGTTCAAAACCTTTTGCGGGGCGATGCCGCCGCACAGACCCTTTAGAGCAAACCCCATGCCAACACGGAAAAGGCATCGATAAATTGACAATTTATTGTTGTTTTTCATATTGTTACCATGCCTGAACGACAGATCTACAGAGAGCCTTGGGGGCTGTCCGGAACCCGACAATGGTCCGACATCAATGTCGAAACTCGCACAGCCCATGAAAAGGTTCCCTCAAGAAACGCGAGACGTTAGGCTAGAGAAGATCCCGATCATTCGGGATCGCTCTCGCATCGTGTGTTGTTGAAAAAGATCCGCTTTTTCAAGGGGCTCAAGCGCCGCTCGGGCTTTAGAGCGTAATTCGATGTGATCGCGTCACGCTCTAAGGCATAGTTCTTGCTTAGTTACTTGGCTGGCTCCTCGTTGGCGGGGCTCAATCTTTGGCGGCGTCATGGAGCAAATCAGTCTCAAGGAACGGGCATTGGGCGCCTATCTCGGTATGGCGGTGGGCGATGCTCTCGGGGCGACGGTCGAATTTCTGACCCGATCAGAGATCGCCGCCAAATATGGCACGCATTGCCGAATGATCGGTGGCGGCTGGCTTAAACTCAAACCAGGCCAAGTCACGGACGACACGCAAATGGCGCTCTATCTCGGACGGGCGATTCTGGCGGCACAAGGCTGGGACCTGCGGCTGATTTGCGACAAATTCACCGAATGGCTGAAAAGTAAGCCCGTCGACGTCGGCGCCACCTGCCGCCGCGGCATTCGCCGCTATATGATGGACGGCAGCTTGTCGACGCCCTTCCACGAAGGGGATGCCGGCAACGGCGCGGCCATGCGCAATCTTCCCGTGGCCATCGCCACGCTCCACGATGCCCAAACATGCGCCACCTGGAGCATCGAACAAGCCCATATTACGCACAATCATCCCTTGTCCGACCAGGCGACCTTATGTCTGGGGAAAATGGTCCGCGGCCTGATGTTGGGCGGTGGCATCCGCGGCGCGCGCGCGGAAGCGAACATTTTGATCGCGACTCACAAGGCTTTCAAATTCGACCCTTATCACGGCAATGCGTCGGCCTATATCGTCGATACCATGCAGACCGTCCTTCACTACTTCTTCCGAACAGACAGTTATCGATCCTGCGTGCAGGAAGTGATCAATCAAGGCGGCGACGCCGATACCACAGGGGCGATCGTCGGCATGCTGGCGGGAGCGACCTATGGCGTGCAGTCCATCCCGAGCGGCTGGCTGCAAAAACTCGACCCCAAGGTCAAAGCTGAAATCGAATCGCAGGTATCCGGACTGCTGGAACTCGCCTCCGCCCACGCAGCCACTTAAGCACCCGCAAAACGATAAGGGATCGTCTTACGGGTGCTTAAGTCTCTTCAGTGCTGGGGTTCCGCCTCCGCGGAAACCCTGGCTCAAACGCCGCTCTGGCTTGGGGCTCGCGACGGCCCAGTCGGCGCAATTATCTTATTCCGGGCCCTTGAAGGACCATCGCATGGCCAACATCCTTTTTTTTGAAAAGCCCGGCTGTCGGAACAACACGCGACAAAAAGCGATATTGCAAGCATCCGGACATCACGTCGACGCCCGCGATCTGCTGACGGAGCCCTGGACGCCGGCGAGGTTACGTTCCTATTTCGGAACGATGCCGGTCTCAGCCTGGTTCAACCGAGCGGCACCGAAGGTCAAAGAAGGCGTCATCGTGCCGGAGAAGCAGAACGAAGCCGACGCCATCACCGCCATGTTGGCCGATCCGCTGCTGATCCGCCGGCCATTGATGGAGGTCGACGGGCGTAAGACAGCCGGGTTCAATGTCGATCAGCTTAAAGAATGGATCGATCTGGCCGATCAAGAGTCCCCGCCCAGCGAAGCCTGTCCGCGCACCGACGCGAAATCCTGCCAATAAGATCTTCGCCACCACAGAGACAAGACGACAGCGAAACGCCTTCTCCGTGAACCCGGCGAATTTAACCTTGCGTCAGACGTCGATCTCTCGCAGATTCAAGCGGCTAGCATACGGGATCGCGTTCATTACCGTCATTGCTGGGCGTGGCCCAAGGCTGTCCGTTACGGTTTTTGCCCTCAATATTCGAGGAAGCTTATGCTTGATTGTTCAACCAAAAGTCGTCATGCCCGTGTTTGACACGGGCATCCACGTGCCCGCCTCAAATGACACCGACCGTTCCATGCACCCATGGATTGCCGGATCAAGTCCGGCAATGACGGTTTTTGGTTGTGACCGCAACTCGGCACAAACCTTACCGGACAGCCGTGGATTAAGCCCGGGGATGACGAGAATGGAGGGTGATTCCGTCAGGCCGCTTTACTGAAGATTGTCGAGTAGACAACATTGTTATGAAGCCAACGCGCCTTGCACGAGCCATCATCGTCTTAGCCATGACACTTGGCGTAAGCGGCATGACACCCGCCCCGGCAACCGACCGACTGGATCTCTCGGTCGGGCTGAAAACACTTCCCCTTCTCACCAGCAAGATTGTCAGCCCTGCCGTCGTGGCCATCGTTTTTGATCCGGCCAGCGCCACGTCGATAGCCGATGCCGATGCCATCAAAGGATTTTTCGACGAAGGATTGGAAGGACCGGGCGGCATGACACTGAAC
>DATNIV010000011.1:0-13025 GCA_035604255.1 Telmatospirillum sp.
CCGAGGAAGAGGCGCTTCGCCCCGCCGCACCGCCGATGGAGACCCCCAGAGCCATCACGCGGGGCCCTTCGGTACAATTCGAACCGCCTTCCGCCGCCATTGCCCACAAGCCCTTCGCCTTCAAGGTGAAGCTGGACGCTCACGGCGGCGCCACCATCGACCCCGCCAAGCTGCACGTCACCTATCTCAAGATACCCAATGTCGACCTGACCGATCGCCTGCGTCCCTTCGTCACCGCCAAAGGCATCGACATGCCGGATGCCGATACGCCGGCGGGCGAGCATCCTTTGCGCATCGACGTCGAGGATAGCGACGGCCGGGTCAGCCACACCGTGATCACATTGACGGTGGAGAAAAAGACTCCCTGATCACTGGGACGATGCTCAACGGACGTCAGAGCCCCCCTGACGACGACCCGCACCAGCGCCGCCGCACTGGCAAGAGATCCCAATATCTAATATACTAGTACTTATTAGAGCCATTCACCGCCTCGACAGCGAATGTCGGCGGCGCGTGATGTTCTATCGCACGACAAAATGAAGCAGATGATCAAAACGGGGAGCAAGAAATGTTCAACCAATTCAATCAATCCCGCCGGACGATGCTGACAGCCATGGGCGCCTTTGCCGTCATGCCCGCATTATCCCAGCCCCTTCAAGCCGCCGAAGCGTCCGGCGACGCGGCCGGTGTCGCCAAGGCTGTCGAAGCCCTTCGCGCCGCTATGGTCGCCGGCGACGGGAAGGTCCTGACGGCGGTCCTGCACGATCGTCTGACCTACTCTCATTCCGATGGACATCAGCAAACGAAGGCGCAAGTCCTCGAAGAACTTGCCGGCAAGAAATCGTTCGCCTCGCTCGCGCTCTCCGAGCAGACGGTCGATGTCGTCGGCAGCGTCGGGATCGTCCGCCACATTTTCGATTCTGTGAACAATCTGCCGGAAGGCAAGACCAGCACGGCCCACATCAGGGTTCTGCAGGTCTGGGTCAAGGCCGGAAAAGGCTGGAAACTGTTGGCCCGGGCGAGCACGCCGATAAAGGCCTGACGAACGCGGAGACGGAGGCGCCGGCCGATCGCGCCGGCGCCTCGACGTCTCATCGCCCCCCACCACAGCGACTTGCTTGCTCGTCCGTCCCCGCTACGATATTTCCCGTCCCGGAGATAATCGCAACTCCGCCCTATTCTCGCCATACTCGGCTTTTAATTTCTCTCCTTGAGACGCGGAGCCGATGCCAGCATCCTCCCTACCCGAACCCCCCTTTCGGCAGAGGCGCATCGAAGTTTCATCGGATCCGCAATCCTGTGCCGGGCGGCTTTTGTGCGAATATCGCCCTCGACACAGTCGCCGTTTCGCAAGTGATCCTTGAGCGTTCCCCCCAACGCACATCAGGGATGACGACGGAAGCGGCGAACGGGAAAGAATGGTGCCGAGGTTGCCCCACACCTTCGCCACCAGATATCCCGAAAGCGTTGGTCGCTCCTAACCGCGACCGAGAAAGCCGGGCCGCCCCCAACGGCCCGGCTTTTTCTTTGCCGAAATTCCGAACAGTCCTAAGGGTGTCGTCAGTTGCGATTTTTTCGCTACTTTTTTGTCATCCCCGCGGAGGCGGGGATCCACGCCGCGACAAGGGCTCTCTTTGATCGTATGCGGTCTCGCATGATCTCAGAAAAAGCAATTCACCACGAAGACGCGAAGAACACGAAGATTTATCAAAATGAAAAAAGCGTGGCGTCACTCTCTGTCAGGGTAAATCATCTGCATGGCGCCAACGTATTGTTTTTCCTTCGTGACCTTCGTGTCTTCGTGGTGAAATTAGCAAATTTAGGATGAACCATCATGGATCCCCGCCTGCGCGGGGATGACGACAGGAAAAGCCGAAAAATTGGTCTCTGCGGCTAACTGACGACAGGCCCTAAGTGTCCACAGGACCCAATTTATTGAATAGAGCCGGATGGTTTTAGCGCGCCCGTCTCCGGGACAGCGCCGTTTCCTCTTCGAACAGATCGGCCAGTTGCTGCATCATGGCACCGCCCAATTCCTCGGCGTCCATAATGGTGACGGCGCGGCGGTAATACCGCGTGACGTCGTGACCGATCCCGATCGCCATCAATTCGACCGGCGTATCGGTCTCGATCCAGTGAATCACGTCGCGCAGATGACGCTCCAGATAACTGCCCGTATTGACCGAAAGAGTGGAATCGTCGACCGGGGCACCGTCGGAAATGACCATCAGAATACGCCGCTGTTCGGTTCGACCGACCAACCGATCGTAGGCCCAGAGCAAAGCCTCCCCGTCGATATTCTCTTTCAAAATGCCTTCGCGCAGCATGAGGCCCAGGTTTTTCCGGGCACGGCGCCATGGCATGTCAGCCGCCTTGTAGACAATATGACGCAGATCGTTAAGACGTCCGGGATTGGCCGGCTTGCCATCGGCAACCCAACTCTCCCGCGCCATCCCGCCTTTCCAGGCGCGCGTGGTGAATCCCAGCAATTCGACCTTGACGCC
Organism: Telmatospirillum sp.; assembly: GCA_035604255.1. Taxonomy (GTDB): domain Bacteria; phylum Pseudomonadota; class Alphaproteobacteria; order Rhodospirillales; family Magnetospirillaceae; genus Telmatospirillum. The sequence goes on from DATNIV010000011.1 coordinate 2,505, forward strand.
ACAACGCTCCAACGTCCGGGCCAGAATATCGGCGCTCATCGCGGCGACAGTGATCGGCCGCCCCCGCATGGATCCTGAGTTATCGATCAGCAAGGACACCACGGTATCGCGGAAATCGGTGTCCTTCTCCTGTTTGAAGGACAAACTGTGCGTCGGATTGGCCACCACCCGGGCCAAACGCCCGGCGTCGAGAAGCCCCTCCTCCAGATCGAAATCCCACGCCCGCGTCTGTTTGGCCATCAAGCGGCGCTGGAGGCGATTGGCCAAACGACTGACCACCCCTTGCAGATTCTGGAGTTGCTGATCGAGTTGATGCCGCAACCGGTGCAGTTCGTCGGGGTCGCACAAATCGGACGCCTCGACAATCTGATCATGGACGGTCACATAAGCCTTATAAGGTTTTTCTTGCGCCGCGTTCCGCAAGGCTTGATCACCCTTGCGCCGGGTCGGGCCGCCAGGCTCTTCGCTGCCATGCCCCGGAACCAGCATCGGCTCGCCGTCCCCCTCCTCGCCTTCCTCCTGAGCGCCAATGGCCTCGGCCTCGCCTGTCGCCGCGTCGCCGGACCCATCGGCCGCACTGGCGCCGCTCTCGCTCGACTGCGCTTTTTCCTGAGGTCCGGAATTGGCGCCCTCGGCATCCTCATGCTCGTCGGACGCATCATCTTCGGACGGATCGTCGTCAAAACATTCGACATCCAGCGCGGCGATCAAATCGCGGAGCGCCCGGGCGAATTTCTCCTGATCCCCCAAATGATCCGCCAATTTCGGAAAACTGCGTCCGGCCTTATCCTCAACGAAACCGCGCCACAGATCGACGGCCTGTCTCGCCGACGGTGGCACCGCCTGTCCGGTGAACCGCTCGCGGGCGATCAGTCGCACCGCCTCGGACAGCGGCATCTGGTCCTTCTGCGCGATGGCGGCGTAGCCTTCGCAGCGATATCGAGCCTCCAGCGCCGTTGCCAGATTGGCCGAAACACCGCACATCATGCGAGACCCGATCGCCTCGACGCGCGCTTGCGCGACCGCGTTATAGATATCCTTGGCATCCTGACCATGCGGCATGCGGCGATTGTGAATCGCCTCGTCGTGAAAGCGCAGACGAAGCGCCACGGCATCGGCGGCACCGCGCAACCGCGCCAAATCCTCGGCCTGCATTTTACGCGGCGGAACGGGCAGACGCACCTGATTGCCAAGCAGCGCCGGGGCGCCGGCGGCAAAATTGACCAAGATATCGTCCCGGCCGGACAAAGCGCGCACCGCCGCCGTCGTCGCGCGCTTGGCCAAATCGGCCGGGGCTTCGTCTTGTTTGCCTAACAACCGCTTGTCGCTGCCGCCCTTTTCCATCGTGACTACTGACCTAGTGTTCCGTTTCCGAAATTCGAATCGCTTTGACCCAGGACCGACCGAATTTCAGAAACGATCAGAACACTAGGTTTACCAATAAGCGAGGGGTGCTTTATGTTTTTGAAATTCCGAAAAACGCTGGTGGCAAAGCGATCGGAATTTCAAAAACGCACCACTAGCTGAGGACCACACGAGCCATGGTCTCGGGCAGTTCGATACCGAAACAACGTTGATAATATTCGGCGACGATCGATTGCTCGGTCTCGTCGCATTTGTTGAGGAAGGTCAGACGAAAGGCAAAACCGATATCCTTGAAAATCTCGGCGTTTTCCGCCCAGGTCAGCACGGTGCGCGGACTCATCACGGTCGAGATATCGCCATTGATAAAGCCTTGCCGCGTGAGATCGGCCACCCGAACCATATTGCTGACCGATTCGCGGCCCTCCGGGCTGTCGAAGGACGCCAACTTGCCCAGGACGATCGCCATCTCCGCGTCATGGGCGAGATAGTTCAACGTCGCCACGATGTTCCAACGATCCATCTGGCCCTGGTTGATCTGCTGGGTGCCGTGATAGAGCCCCGTCGTGTCCCCCAAACCGATCGTATTGGCCGTCGCGAACAGGCGGAACGACGGATGAGGACGGATGACCCGGCTCTGATCGAGCAGCGTCAGTTTTCCCTCGACCTCAAGCACCCGCTGGATGACGAACATCACGTCGGGACGTCCTGCGTCATATTCGTCGAACACCAAAGCCGTCGCATGTTGCAACGCCCAGGGCAGAATGCCCTCGCGGAATTCGGTCACCTGCTGGCCGTCCTTGAGAACGATGGCATCCTTGCCGATCAGATCGATACGGCTGACATGACTGTCGAGATTGACCCGGATGCAAGGCCAATTCAGACGGGACGCCACCTGCTCGATGTGGGTCGACTTTCCGGTGCCATGATACCCTTGCACCATGACCCGTCGGTTGTGGGCAAAGCCGGCGAGAATGGCCAGCGTCGTATCGTGATCGAACCGATAAGTGTCGTCACGTTCCGGAACAAATTCGGTGATGCTGGAAAAAGCCGGCACCATCATGTCGGTGTCGAGACCAAAGGTCTGGCGCACCGAGATCTGGATATCGGGGGTTCCCAAAGGAGTCTCCGCGGCCAGAGTGGTGAAGTCATTCATGGAGATATAGCTTTCGAATAAACAACGGCGGGCGGTGAACCCAATCGATTATGACAGATTTAGGCTTTCGAGAAGGGTTTTGTAAGCCTGTCCGATCCGCTTGAATCGCTCTTCGGCGTCTTTATCGCCCCCGTTGGCATCGGGATGATGCCGTTTGCACAGTTCCTTATAGCGGGCTTTCAGGACTTCGAGGGTCAAAGGACCGCTAAGATCCATGACCCGCATCGCAGACAACTCCGCCGACGAGGCGGCGTCCTTTTCGGTCGGACGTTGCCAGAAGTCGTCGTCGAACATCTGAAACGGATCCTTGACGCGCCCAGCGTCAAATCGATGGCGCCCGCCGACCATACGTCCTAGCGGCCATGTCGGTCTTTGCCAGGTGGTATCGGAGCGCACCATCCGTTCGATTTCTTCGGGCCGCATGCCAGCGTAATAATCCCACTTGGCGTTGTAGGCCCGCACGTGATTCAGACAGAACCAAAAATAGTCATGCAAGCTGTGGCGCGACTTCGGCGCACGAAATTCGCCCCCCTCCAGGCAGCCGGGGTGGTCGCAAGACCGACGATGGTCGTCGGTCTCCGGCTTGTTCGGCAGAGGCCAGAATTTTCGTGATTGCCCGTTCATGATCGCCCACTATGAGCGCAAGCTCGAAAGCTGGCAATATCCGGACATCGCTCGACGCCGTGAAACCGACTTTCGAAAGCGCTCTCGGCTCCTCTTTGGACTAAGGAAATCAGCGAATGCAGGTGCGCAATGCGATGCAACAAAAGCTCATCGATGGATTGGCTCCGGAGCGCCTCGAAATCGAGGACCAATCGCACCGCCATCACGGTCACGCGGGCGCCAGTCCGGAGGGGGAAAGCCACTTTCATATCGAAATCGTGACGACCGCTTTTGCCGGCATGTCGAAAGTCGCACGACAGCGCTTGGTCTACAGCCTCTTGGCGGACGAGTTGAAAACCCGCGTCCACGCCCTGTCGCTCACCACTCTCACGCCGGAGGAGGCCAAGACGTCACGGTGATATCGTTGGATGTGGAAAAGGACACTGAGGCTGAAGGCCGAAGGACTTTTTCACGGGCGACGATATAGCCTAATGATTGAAAAAGGATCAAAAGAGGAAGCCGCGCCATATCGAAAGACCGGCGGAGCATCTTTTAACGGGAATGACTCCAAAATGTCAGCATTTTCGTTGCAATCCCACAAGACTAAGGCATAGTTTTGATACCATTCGTTTACACAAACAGGCTGTTTGGTAAACGGATTAACGAAACCTCCCCGAACGGGAGGGCCTTTGAGGGAAGAACGCGATGGTTGTGAGCTCTCTGCGCAATCGAAACGTGACCATCGAGGGCCGGCGAACGAGCATGAAGCTCGAACCTGGGATGTGGGACGCCCTTGATGAGATCTGTCGCCGTGAAGGCACGGTCATTCATGAAATCTGCACAAAAATAGCCAAGGACCATCAGGGTTACAATCTGACGTCCGCCACACGGGCGTTCATCCTTGCCTATTTCCGCGCGGCGGCCACTGAGGCGGGGCATCTCGATGCGGGCCATGGGGCGTTGGAGAAAAGAGACGCCAGCATCCGCAAATCGCCGCCACCTGTGATGATGGGCGCCGAGGTGCCGTTGACGATCAGCCGGCGGCAGGCGCGTCGCTAGGCGCTCACGTCTCGCCGTCACCACCTGACTTGACCTGGGAATCCTGCGCTTCACGCGTCGAAAGCGTGGGCCACAAGCGGGCCACGACGTCACCATCGGCAGCCAGCGCATGACAACTGTCGACGATGCGCGGTCCCACGCCATGCGCCGATTTCGACTTGGCGCGCGACACCAGGGTCTGAAAAGCCGTGGTGGCGATCGGCGCCATCAATTCGATCAGATGCGTGCATCCTTTGACCCCACCGAAGCGCTCGCGCACCAGGCGCAGAATTCCGGGGCCGAGATGAGCGCCTTCCAGCGCGGAAAACGCCGGCGCGATCTCACCGCACAGGCTGAAGGGGGAATGCAAGGTCACCGCCTCGACCTTGCGGATCAGCATGTCGTCATCGATGGTGACGCGAATCGCCATTTCATGGATCGGTTCGCCCGCGGCGATGACGCCGCCGCGATCTCGGTTCTCCATGTCGTCGCTTTTGGTATCGAGCAATCGTCCCTCGATATCCCAAAGCCCATCGTCGCGCAGGAACCCCTCGCAGACCACTTGGCGCGTATGAATCGGCCGCCGCGCGGCCGGCGGCGACGACCTCATGCGCCGTCTTCCGGTCCCGCCGCTCTGGGCGCCGTCAGCCTGAGCGAGGTGATCTGGTTGCGTTGCCGGCGCAGCACCTCGAAGCGGAAGCCATGAAACAGGAACGACTGCCCCACCTCCGGGATCATCCGCGATTCATGCAACAAAAGCCCGGCGATCGTCGATGCGTCCTCGTCGGGCAAACGCCAGTCATATTCCCGATTGAGATCGCGAATGGTGACGTCGCCATTGACGATGAAGGATCCATCCGGCTGCGCACGAACGCCGGCGACCAGAACGTCATGTTCGTCGGAAATGTCGCCGACGATTTCCTCGATGATATCTTCCAGCGTCACCACGCCCAGCAAGGTGCCATATTCGTCCACCACCAGGGCGAAATGCTCGCGGCGCTTGCGGAACGCCTGCAGTTGGTCGAGCAGCGACGTGGAATCGGGGATGAACCAGGGGGCGGTGGCCAAAGCGACGATATCGATATCGTCGACATCGCCGGTATGCACGCGCACCGCGCGCAGCAGGTCCTTGGAATGCACGACGCCGACGATATTGTCAGGCTCCCCCTTCCACAGGGGAAGACGCGTGTAAGGCGACGCGGTCATCTGATCGAGGATCGTCGAAACCGACATGTCGGCGTTGATGGTGACCAAATTTTTGCGGTGAATCATGATTTCACCGACTTCCACATCGCCCAGATCGAGGATGGAGCGCAGCATCTTGCGCTCATGCTTGATACCGTCTTCAACCGTATGAATATCGATGGCGCCACGCAACTCGGCCATGGTCGCCTCCGCCCCCAATTCGGCGGTCAGCGGCACGCGGGCCAAGCGCAGCACCGCATTGACCAGGGCCTGCACGCCATGAATCAGCGGACCGAAAAGCCAAACGACGCCCCGCATCACCGGCGCCAGCCGCAGCGCCATCGCGTTGGCCTGGTGGATGGCGATGGTCTTCGGCAGAATTTCGCAGAAGACCAGCACGACCACGGTCATGATCACCGTTCCATAGGCGACGCCGGCATCTCCGAACATGCCGATGGCCACCGACGTCGCCACCGCCGAGGCGGAAATTTGCACCAGCGTGTTGCCGAGCAGGACCGAGCCCAGCAAACGCTCCTTGCGATGGTGCAAGCGGTTGACCAGAGCTGCGCGCGGATCTCCCTCGACTTCCAATTGATGCATCAGAGGTTTTGAGACGACCGTCAGCGACGTTTCCGCGCAGCTGAAGAAGAACAGCAACAGCAGCAGCACGAGAACGACAACGATATTGATGATCATGCCTTGCCGTCCCCGGATCGCCTGATCGCCGCATCGAGGACGGTGCGCAAGGCGGCGGCGGGCACCTTTTCCGACAGAAACGCCTGGCCGATTCCGCGGGCCAGCACGAAGGTGACGCGACCGTCCTTGACCTTCTTGTCCTTGCCGACATGCGCCAGCAACCGTCCGGTTTTCCAGCCCCCCCCCGGCAACGGCGGCAATTCCACCGGTAGCCCGAGCCCGCTCAAATGACGGTAGAGCCGGTCACGATCGCTTTGCGGGCAAAGCCCCAGGGCCACCGACAAATCAAAGGCCAGGACCAAGCCGATCGAAACCGCCTCGCCATGCAACAGCAGTTCGCCATAACCACCTTCCGCCTCCAAGGCGTGCGCGAAGGTGTGACCAAGATTGAGCAACGCCCGTTGTCCGGACTCCCGCTCGTCGGCCGCCACGATGCGGGCCTTGGCCTGACAACTGGTCAACACCGCTTGCCGGCCGGCGGTCGCCTCGGCCGTCACCACGGCGGCGCCATGCGTCTCCAGCCAGGCAAAAAAGGCCGGATCGTCGATCAGGCCGTATTTCACCACTTCCGCATAGCCCGCTTTCAGTTCACGCGCCGGCAGACTCGCCAGCATATCGATATCGGCCAACACCACGCGCGGCTGGTAAAAGCTGCCGACCAGATTCTTTCCCTGCCGCGTATTGATCCCGGTCTTGCCGCCGACCGAACTGTCGACCTGGGACAGCAAGGTGGTGGGGATCTGCACGAACGGAACGCCGCGCAATAAAATGCTGGCGGCAAACCCCGTCAGATCGCCGATCACTCCGCCGCCAAAGGCGATGATGGTGGTTCCGCGCTCGCAACGGGCATCCAGCATGGCGTCAACCAGGCTTTCCAAATGCGCAAAGCTTTTGCTCTGCTCTCCCGCCGGCAAAACCACCCCATGATTCTCGATGCCGGCCCGATCAAGCGAGTCCTTCAAGGCGTCGAGATGCAAAGACTCGAGATGGTCGTCGGTGACGACGAACACGCGCGGGCTGGGCAACAGGGGGCGAATGATTGTCCCCGCCTCGGCCAACAGGCCCGAGCCGACATGAATATCGTAGGAACGCTCACCGAGAGCGACGGTGATCGAAGCAGCCATCATCGTTCAATCCTGAAGCTCGTGCGAGGACAGCGGCACCCCGATATGGCCGGCCACGGCCTCCACCACCCTGTTGACGGTCACTTCCGGCGGACGATCGGCCGAATCGACGGTCAGATCCGCCAAAGCGTAAGTCCCATAGCGTTTTTCCATCAGTCCTTGCAGGATATCCCTGGGATTTCCCGTCTTCAGCAAAGGCCGGTGATCCCGTCCGGCGGTTCGCTTGGTCAAGAGATCGAGATCGGCGCGCAACCAGACGGAAATCCCCTTCTCCTTGATCAGGCGCCGGGTTTCGACATCCATGAAGGCGCCGCCACCGGTGGCCAGCACGCAAAGCGGCCCCTCGAGCAGACGACAGACCACCCGGCGCTCGCCATCGCGAAAAGCCGGCTCGCCGAATCGGGCGAAGATCTCGCTGATCGTGCACCCGGCCGCCGCCTCGATCTCGTTATCGGCATCGACGAAAGGAAGACCCAGGCGCGTCGCCAGACGTCTGCCGATGCAACTTTTTCCGGCCCCCATCAACCCAACGAGAACCACAGATCGCGGAAGCTTGAGAACATCAAAGACCATAGTCGAACCCAGCGGTTGGAAAAGGTACGATGGATGGAGTACATACCACTTGAGAATTGCCTATGGAGAGCTCTCCGGCAACATTGAACTCCGTTTGCCGTACCGATAAACTTCTACCGTTCGCCATGCTAAAACCCTAACACAATCCAGCAGGCCTGTACGCGTATCCGGGACCGCGGTCCGACAAGGCGGCTTCAGCCCCGTCTCGAAAAGAACGCCGTTATTTCCAGACAGTCCCCAATGCCTTGTATCCGCCCCGTCGCGTGCCGTCCATAAATCTTGTAAGAGGCAGTTTACTTCGATGAGCAGTTTGGTCCGAGTTGTCGTCATCCTGGTAGTGGTCATCCTTCTTGGTGGGGTCGTGGCCTTGTCCATGTGGGACCTTCCAGCTCCTTCTTCCAAGATCGAAAAGGTCATCCCGGATGCACGCTTCCAGCATTGAGCACCAAGCCCCCCGAGAGCAATCCCGATTTCACCGGAATCGGGACTTCGCCGTAACGGCGCGGCAGGCGACCTTTCTGGCCGCCTGTCTGCTGCTGGTGCCGCTGGCCACCGTCATGGCGCAGGACGCGCCGACACCTTTGACGCCGACGCCCCTCTCGGCTTCGCCGACGCCCTTCTCGGCTTCGCCGACGCCCTTCTCGGCTTCGCCGGCAACGCCTCTGGCGCCCCCCGTCGCGCCATCCGGACCGAACGGCCGGGTCCGCGACACGGCGGGCGAGACCTTCGGTCCGCGCGGCGATCGGATTCAGGTGCAGGACCTGGGAGTTCTCGACCCCAATGCCACCGGCGTCCTCGACGAAAAACATGGTGGGTTCGGCACGGACATGTGGGCGGGCACCTCGATTGGCATCGTCCAAAAGGTCCTGCCGCTGTTGCCCGGCGCCACCCCATGGCACAGTCTGCAGCGCCTCGAACGCACACTGCTGCTGACCGCCGCCGGCGTGCCGGCGGGGAAACCCTTCGGCGATTCCCTGATCAAACTGCGGGCCGATCGACTGTGGGCGATGGGCGAACTGGATGGCCTCAACGCCTTGCTCAAAGGCTTACCCGATCCGGCGTTCACACCGGCGTTGCGACGCCTGCAAGTCGATAGCGCCCTGTTGGCCGGCGACGTCGCCACCGCCTGCCAACAGGCTCCGGCCTTGCGACTGCAAGCGGCCAGCGACGCATTCCCGGCCAAATTGCAGATTTTCTGCCAGTTTTCCTCCGGCAAGGGCAATGAGGCCGGACTCGGCGTCGATCTGTTGCGCGAGCAGAAGGTCAGCGATCCCGCCTTCTTTGCCGCCGCCGACGCCCTGGCCGGCATCTCGCCGGGCAAAACCGACGGCTTTGCCAACCCAACGCCTTTGACCTTGGCGATGGCGCGCCTGGCCAAATTGCCCCTGCCCGAATCGGTGGTCACCGCCACTCTGCCGGCCAGCCTGCTCCGCGCTATCGCGACGACGGCCACGGCCACGCAGGAGGCCCGTTTGGCGGCCGCCGAAAAGGCCGAAGCGTTCGGAGCCATCGATACCGAACTGCTCCGCCAGCTTTACGAGCAGGTCACCTTCACGTCGCAAGAGCTCACCGCCCCGGTCACCGCCGCGGGAACCGACAAGGGCGTGCGCAGCCGGGCCTTGCTGTTCCGCGCGGCCGTTCAGCAGACTCTGCCGTCGGCCAAAGTGGAAATCATCGCCAAGGCCCTCGGCTTGGCCGGCGAGAGCGTCGGCTATTTCACCGCCGCGCGCCTCTATGCGCCGCAAATCGCCGCTCTCCGACCGACGCCGGACCTGGCCAGCTTCTCCATCGTCGCGGCGCGCGCCCTTTACGCCGCGGGCCGCTTCGACGCGGCGACGGCCTGGGTCACGCTGGCCCGCAGCGGCGACCCTTCGGTCGCCGCCGCCGCGGTCGGACTGTGGCCTTTGGCCCGCATGGCGACCACCGACGCCCCGCAGGCGGTGCCCACGGGCACGCTCGCCGCCTGGCGAAAAGCGCGTGGCGAATTTCCTCCGGCGATCGCCCAACGACGGTTGCTGGTCTGCTTTGGCCTGCTCGCCGCTTTGGGCGACAAGGTGACGGGCGACGATTGGCTGGCGCTTTATGACGATCCGGCAACCGGCGGCGCCGCCCTGCCGGCGGCATCGGCGCAGCGCGGCGCTCTCTGGCACGGCTTGCGGGTTGCCACCGAAGACTTGCGGCTTGGCGAGACGGTGATGTTCTCCCTGGCCTCCTTCGGTGACGGGGGGCTGGCTCAGGCCGATCCCACCGACCTGTACCGGGTGGTTGCCGCCTTGCATTTGATCGGATTGGACGGCGACGCCCGCGCCCTGGCCGTGGAGGCCGCCATCGCCAATGGGCTCTGACGCTTCAAGACATGTCGAGTCCTTCCTGGAGATGATGGCCGCCGAGCGGGGCGCGGCGGCCAATACCCTGGATGCCTATCGGCGCGACCTTGCCGATTTCGCCGATTGCCTGACGGCCCTTGGCCTGTCGGTGCATCAAGCCGACAGCGCCGCGCTGCGCGACTACATAGGGCAAATGAAAAGGCGCGGTCTTGCGGCGCGGACCGCCGCCCGCCGCCTGTCGACATTGCGCCAGTTTCATCAGTTTTTGTTTGCCGAAGGGGTGCGCGACGACGACCCGTCCCAAGTGATCGATGCCCCCAGACTGGGCCGCCCCTTACCGAAGTATCTTTCGGAAGCCGAGGTCGACGCGCTGATTCAGACGGCGCGACGCAAAGATGATGCCGCCGGTCGCCGCATCCAGGCCTTGGTCGAACTTCTCTATGCCACCGGCTTGCGA
>DATNIV010000012.1:0-18414 GCA_035604255.1 Telmatospirillum sp.
CTGGAGCGGATGGGAACCGACGAGGTCAAGGTGCGGGTTCTGCATTCCGCGGTTGGCGGCATCAATGAATCCGATATCACGCTGGCCAAGGCCTCCAATGCGCTGGTCATCGGCTTCAATGTGCGGGCCAATCCACAAGCCCGCGACATGGCGCGCCGCGATACCGTCGACATCCGCTATTATTCCATCATCTATGACGTGGCTGACGATTTGCGTCAGGCTCTGACCGGAATGCTGGCGCCGACGCTGAAGGAACGCTTCCTCGGCAATGCCGAGATCCGCGAAGTGTTCCAGATCACCAAGGCCGGCAAGGTGGCCGGTTGCCTGATCACCGAAGGCATGGTGAAAAGGGGTGCCAAGGTCCGCTTGCTGCGCGACAATGTCGTTATCCACGAAGGCGCGCTCGGCCAACTCAAGCGTTTCAAGGACGATGTCAAAGACGTTCGCGAAGGCTATGAATGCGGTATGTCGTTCGAGAACTACAGCGACATCCAGGTTGGCGACGTCATCGAATGCTTTGAGATCGAGGAGGTCGCCGGCATCCTTTAATGGGGTGACGGCGAACACTTTTTCGATGGAGGACGTGCCATGAGCCGAGGGCAACGGGCACCCAGTCAGCGTCAACTGCGCGTTGGCGAAGAATTGCGTCATACCATTGCCAATATTCTGGAACGCGGTGATATTCGCGATCCGGATGTGGCGGGGCGGCCGGTTACGGTCACCGAAGTGATGGTCAGTCCGGACCTCAGGAACGCGACTGTTTTCGTCGTGCCGCTGGGCGGCGGCGATAGTGCCACCTTGCTGGCCGGACTGAAGCGCGTGCGGCCCTATCTGCGTCATGAAGTGGCCAAGATGGTGCAATTGCGCATGGTGCCGGATCTTTCCTTCTCCGCCGACACCACGTTCGACAATGCCAGCCGAATCGAAGAGATTCTGCACAGTCCGGACGTCCGTCGCGATGTGTTGGCGAGCCGGCAGGACGATGGTGATTTCGGCGACGCCGAAGAACATCGCGTCGATCAAGACGAAGGCCGTGACGATGGTGCTTGACCGGGCGATCTTGGCCCAAGTTGAACCGCCAAGACGCCAAGACGCCAAGGTTTTTTGTCCCTCGACAGGCAGTTTCGAAATCGATTCCGTGGCGAAGCCCTTCCCCTCGACGAGGGATGGTTTGGGTGGCGAGTGGCATCGTGGCTCGTAAGCGCCGCGGTGTTCCCATCAATGGCTGGCTTGCCATTGACAAGCCGCTTGGTATGACATCGACGACCGTGGTGGCCAGGGTGCGGCGTCTGACCGACGCGGCCAAGGCCGGTCACGGCGGCACGCTGGATCCGCTCGCCAGCGGAATTCTGCCCATCGCACTCGGTGAAGCGACAAAGACGGTCGCTTATGTGATGGACGGCGCCAAGACCTATCGTTGGCAAGTCACCTGGGGCGAGGCCCGGAACACCGATGACGGGGAGGGCCATGTGGTGGCGACCAGCCCGCATCGTCCCGGTTTGGCCGATATCGAAGCGGTTCTGCCGCGGTTTCTGGGCGAAATCGAACAGGTTCCACCGGCTTTTTCCGCAGTGAAGATCGACGGTCAACGCGCCTATGATCTGGCGCGCGCCGACCAAACGGTGACGTTGCGCTCACGCATTGTGCGGATCGACAGTTTCACCGTGGTGGAACTGACCTCTGAGACCGCCACATTCGACGTCAGTTGCGGCAAAGGAGCCTATATTCGCTCCCTCGCACGCGATTTGGCGCTGGCCTTAGGCACGGTCGGTTATGTGTCGTCGCTCCGCCGGACCCGGTGCGGTCCGTTTCACGAAGGCAACGCGATTTCCCTGGATATGCTTGAAAACTTTGGGCATAGTGCCGCGTCTGCGAATTTAGTGCTTCCTGTCGAGACCGTGCTGGACGACATCCCGGCCCTGGCCCTGACGGAAGATGAGGCTCGCCGCCTGCAGAATGGGCAGTGTTTGTCGGTTCTCCGACTGGCTGCTCAAAATCCTCAAACGACCATAACCGCCGGGACGACCGTGCGCGCCATGGCCGAGGAGCGATTGGTGGCGTTGGCCCGTATCGATGGCGCCCTGTTGCGTCCGATACGTGTGTTGAATCTTTGAATGATGGAGTAAACGATGTCGATCAGCGCCGAGCGTAAGCAAGAGCTTATCAAAGAATATGCCACCACTGAATCCGATACCGGTTCACCGGAAGTGCAAGTGGCCATTCTGTCAGAACGCATCCGCAATCTGACGGAACATTTTAAAGACCATAAGAAGGATTTCCACTCTCGTCGCGGCCTGTTGATCATGGTCGGTCAGCGTCGGCGTCTGTTGGATTATGTCAAGGCGAAGAACGTGTCTCGCTACGAGCAGCTCATCGCCCGTCTCGGCCTGCGCAAGTAGGTTTGTTGTGATATCTTGCCGCTTCGGCGGCAAGTTTGTTTGGCAAGATTGGTTTAGAACCCGCGCGGGGATGGCTTCGCGCGGGTAGCGCCATATCGGCATTGCCCCTTTCACGGACAGGTCTTTAGAGCCTCCGATCCGTAACGCCGGGACGATGACAGTGACGCGCGAATGACGTGGTGCCCGGGATGTCGCAATCCGGCGATGACCCTTGGGATAAGGAAAATAAACGTATGTCCATGTTCAAACCCTTCCGTAAAGAGCTGACCTGGGGTGGTCGCAAGCTGGTTCTGGAGACCGGTACGATCGCCCGGCAAGCCGATGGCGCCGTTTTGGCGACCTACGGGGAGACCAAGGTGCTGTGCACCGTCGTCGGCGCCAAAACGCCGAAGGCCGGCGTCGATTTCTTCCCGTTGACCGTCAACTACCAGGAAAAAGCGTTCGCTGCGGGCAAAATCCCCGGTGGCTTCTTCAAGCGCGAAGGCCGTCCCAGCGAGAAGGAGACCTTGGTCTCCCGGCTCATCGATCGGCCGATCCGCCCGCTGTTCGCCGATGGTTATCGGAATGAAACGCAGGTGATCTGCACGGTGCTGTCGCACGATCTGGAGAATGATCCCGATGTCGTCGCGATGGTCGGCACGTCGGCGGCCTTGACCATTTCGGGCATTCCCTTCATGGGACCGATCGGCGCCGCCCGCGTCGGTTATATCGATGGCGAGTATGTGCTGAACCCGACGTCCGAGCAGCTGCCCCAATCCTCGCTGGAATTGGTGGTCGCCGGTACCGTCGAGGGTGTGCTGATGGTCGAATCCGAGGCCAAGGAGCTGTCGGAAGAGATCATGCTGGGCGCCGTCACCTTCGGACATGATGGGTTCCAGCCGGTGATCAAGGCGATCATCGAACTGGCCGAATTATGCGCCAAAGAACCCTGGGACGTGACGCCGGCCGCTCCGGAAGTCGCGATTGTTCGCCAGAAGCTGACCGACAGCGGCATCGCCGCCGCGCTGGCCGAGGCCTATAAGATCGTCGTCAAGCAGGAACGCTATGCCAAGGTCGGCGAAGTCAAGGTCAAGGCGATCGAATCCTTAAGCGACAATGCCGCCGAACTGGCGGTGGTGTCCGAGGTTTTCAAAGGTCTCGAGTCCGACGTCGTCCGCGGCAATATCTTGAAGACCGGCATTCGTATCGACGGCCGCGACACCAAGACGGTGCGTCCGATCAATGTCGAGGTCGGCGTTTTGCCGCGCGCCCACGGGTCGGCGCTGTTTACCCGTGGCGAGACTCAGGCTTTGGTGGTGACCACGCTCGGCACCGGTCAGGACGAGCAGATCATCGATGCGCTGGAAGGCGAATACCGCGAGCGGTTCATGCTGCATTACAACTTCCCTCCCTATTCGGTGGGTGAAGCCGGACGCATCGGTTCGCCCGGACGGCGTGAAATCGGTCATGGCAAACTGGCATGGCGGGCCATTCATCCGACCTTGCCGGCCAAGGAAGCCTTCCCCTACACTTTGCGGGTCGTCTCCGAGATCACGGAATCCAACGGGTCCTCGTCGATGGCCACGGTTTGCGGCTCGTCGCTCGCGCTGATGGATGCCGGCGTGCCGCTTCCGCGTCCGGTGGCGGGTATCGCCATGGGCCTGATCAAGGAAGACGATGGCTTCGCCGTCTTGTCCGATATTTTGGGTGATGAAGATCACCTGGGCGATATGGACTTCAAAGTGGCCGGCACCGAGGCGGGCGTCACCGCCTTGCAGATGGACATCAAGATCACCTCGATCACCCGGGAGATCATGCAGATCGCTCTTGGCCAAGCCAAGGACGGTCGTTTGCATATCCTGGGCGAAATGTCGAAAGGCCTGGATCGTGCCCGTGAGGCGGTCAGCGGCAATGCGCCCCGGATCGTCACCTTCTCGATCCCCAAGGACAAGATCCGCGAAGTCATCGGGACCGGCGGCAAGGTCATTCGCGAGATTTGCGAGCAGACCGGCGCCAAGATCGACATCGACGACGATGGCACCATCAAGGTGGCCTCGGTCGATTCCGACGGTGGTCAACGGGCCATCGACTGGATCAAGGGGATCGTTGCCGAGCCGGAAATGGGTGGCATCTACACCGGTAAGGTGGTGAAGACCGTCGATTTCGGCGCCTTCGTCAACTTCCTCGGCTCCCGTGACGGTCTGGTCCATGTCTCCGAATTGGCGCCCAAGCGCGTCGAAAAGGTGACGGACATCGTGAAGATGGGCGATAGCGTCAAGGTCAAGGTCATCGGCTTTGATGATCGCGGCAAGGTGAAGCTTTCGATGAAGCAGGTCGACCAGGCCACGGGTGAAGATCTGTCGAAGAAGGAAGAAAAGAAAGAAGCGTGAGCTTCCCACTCCTGCCCAGGGTGATCGGGCATCGCGGCGCCGCCGCGCATGCGCCCGAAAACACCCTGGCCGGGTTTGCTTGTGCGGTTCGGTTGGGCGTCCGGTGGATCGAGCTGGATGTTCAACTGACGGCAGACGGTATCCCGGTGGTCTTTCACGACGATCGGCTGGATCGCACGACCGATGGTCATGGCGTCCTCGTAGAGACGTCTTTGTCGGCGCTTCGACGCCTGGACGCCGGTCGGTGGTTTGCCGAGCGGTTCGCTGGTGAGAGAGTTCCTGTTCTGGCCGAGGCCCTGCCATTCCTTGTCGAACAAGGGCAGGGCCTTTGTCTTGAGATCAAGGCTAGCGAGACGCGGGGTGCGCTGACGGCGCGCGCCGCCATCGATTGCCTGAAGCGTCATTGGCCGGTCGCGGGGGCGCCTCTCATGCTCTCGAGCTTCGCCAAAAGCGCTCTGGAGGTCTTGGCGGACGCCGCCCCCGATTGGCCGCGCGGATGGTTGGTGGGGCAGGTGCCGAGCGAGTGGCGGGCCGAGGTTCGCCGGTTAGGGTGTTGTAGCCTGCATGTCGATCATGCGTCCCTCGACGAGACTGTCGCGCGGGCGATCAAGAACGAAGGATTGGCTCTGTTGGCCTATACCGTCAACGACCGGGCGCGGGCGGAGCAATTGTGGGGATGGGGGGCGGATGCGCTGTTCAGCGATAGCCCCGAGAAACTGCTCGAAGCGTCGGATTTCTAAAAGCTATGGTGTCCGACGGCAATAATATCTATCTGAGGATATAGCGGTAACCTTTTCATGAACGAGTTACCGAGTTAAATTCGCGGACCGTTGAAGGTGGACCGCAAATGGAGTGGACGTCGCCGTGAAATCCCTGAAGCCTCTGGTTATCTCTGGCCGTGAAGTCATGCCTTTGGTGGAGGGCGGCAAAGGCATTGCCGTCTCCAACGGCGAGAGTTCGGCTGCATGGGCCGCCGCCGGTGCGGTTGGCACCTTCTCGGGCGTCAATGCGGATTTTTACGACGAAAACGGAAAATTCATTCCTGTCGTCTATCACGGCAAGACACGCCGCGAGCGTCATGACGAATTGTTGGCCTATGCCATTCGCGGCGGCATCGCTCAGGCGCGCATCGCCCATGACATGTCGGGCGGCAAGGGGCGCATCCATATGAATGTGCTCTGGGAAATGGGGGGTGCCGAACATATTCTGCATGGCATTCTGGAAGGCGCGAAAGGCCTGGTGCATGGCGTGACCTGTGGGGCCGGCATGCCCTATAAGGTGGCGGAGATCGCCGCCTCCTATGGCGTTTATTTCTATCCGATCGTTTCCTCGGCTCGGGCCTTCAGCGCCTTGTGGAAGCGGGCCCATCACAAATATCCGGAATGGCTGGGCGGTGTCGTCTACGAAGATCCCTGGCTGGCCGGCGGGCACAATGGTTTGTCCAATTCGGAAAATCCCGAACAGCCGCAACCGCCGCTGCCCCGTGTGCGCGACTTACGCGCCACCATGCGGCAAAGCGGCGCGCCGGAGGTGCCGATCCTCATGGCGGGCGGCGTCTGGTACTTGCGCGAATGGGTCGATTTTCTCGACAATCCCGAGGTCGGGCCGATCGCCTTCCAATTCGGCACTCGTCCCCTGCTGACCCAGGAGTGCCCTGTTTCGACGGCCTGGAAGCATCGTTTGCTCAGTCTCCAGGCCGGTGACATCCTGCTGCATCGCTTCAGCCCGACGGGTTTTTACTCCTCCGCGGTCAAGAACGAATTTATCAACGAACTCTGCCAACGGCTGGAACATCAAATTCCCTATTCGGCTGAGGCGGTGGGAGAACATACGGCGGAGTTGACCATCGGTGCGCGGGGGCGCGTGGTCTTCGTGGCGCCACCCGACAAGGCAAAAGCGGAAAGCTGGATCGGACAGGGCTTTGGCGATGCATTGCGGACGCCTGATTCGACGCTGATCTTTGTGACCTCCGAACGTGCCGAAATGATCAGACGCGATCAGGTGGAATGCATGGGCTGTTTGTCGGCCTGCAACTTCTCTAATTGGTCGCAGGGCGAATCGGGAAGCACCGGGAAAAAAGCCGATCCCAGAAGCTTCTGTATTCAAAAGACATTACAAAACGTCGCACACGACGGAAATGTTGAGGAAGAATTGATGTTCGCCGGGCACAATGCCCATCGGTTCGCCAGCGATCCATTCTACGCGGGCGGCTTCATCCCGACTGTGCGCGAACTCATCGAACGCATTAAAACAGGGGACTGACGGGCTGATTTTGGAATTGTAATTGTCAATCATATAATTGATGATGACTTGACTTTCTTCTGTAGCAATTCCAATTGGTATCACATCCACTTAATGACTAATAATAATCCCGGTATGAACGTCCGGGAGGAGCTCCTGTAATGAACGTGACCTTACAACGCCCCTTCAGTCATGCCCTCGATCGGCTTCGCGTTGCCGGTCTTCGTCCGACGCGGCAGCGGTTGGCTTTGGCAAAGCTGCTGTTCGATGGTGGTGATCGCCATATCTCGGCCGAGCAATTGCACGGTGAGGCGGTCAGCAACAGTATTCGGGTGTCTCTGGCAACCGTCTACAATACCTTGCATCAGTTCACGACGGCCGAAATGTTGAGAGAGATCGTCGTCGATGCCGGCCGTTCATATTTCGATACGAACACGTCCGATCATCATCATTTCTTTTTCGAGAAGTCGGGGCATCTGGAAGATATTCCCGGCCATATGGTGGCGGTGAGCAAGGTTCCGGAGGCGCCGGAAGGCATGTCGATCCGGCGTGTCGATGTGATCGTCCGGGTGAACGGATAACTTTTTTACGCGCGGACTTATCGACGTGAACCTGCGTCGCCTGAAAGCCCTGATCAGTCCACCTCTGGTGGTGGTGGCTGTTCTTGTCTTCCTTGTGGAAGAAGTTCTTTGGGACGGGTTGGCCTGGACGACCGCGGCTCTTGGCCGATGGGCACCTGTCGCGCGGGTCGAGGCGTCGATCCGCCGGCTGCCCCCCTATCTCGCCATTTTGCTGTTCGTCGTTCCCTGGATGATCATTCTGCCGGTCAAACTCGCGGCACTGTGGTTGCTGGCCACCGGCCATGCGGTCAGCGGCGTTTTGCTATTCGCAGGCGGCGAAGTGTTCGGTGTCGGTTTTCTGGCGCGTATCTATGTCCTGTGTCGTCCTGCGTTGGCGACCCTGTCCTGGTTCCTCCGCGTGGAAGGCTGGATGAAGGCGGCCAGCGCCTGGGCGCACGACCATTTGAATCGCATCGCTTTGTGGCGTCGGGTCAGGAAAAAGCTACATTTTGCGATTGGCCGTTGCCGCGATGTGTCGCGGCAGGCCGTCAAGGTCCTGCGTGACTCCATGAACGGATGGTCGTCCGGCTCAAACGGCTGGTTGCGGGCACGGCTCAGGGCGGCCCATCGTTTGGTGCGGGCTCAGTTTCAGCGCTGAGGGGCCTTTGGCGGTCTCTCGTTTGCGCGCGCAAATCCGGTCCTCCACAGGCAAAACATCTACCATCGCAGGTGGCGCGATGTTTTGAATAACGATAATAATATCAATATGTTATGCCATTTCACGGCGAGGCCGATAGGCCTGGTGAGACCGCGGCGCTCTGTCTTTAGGTCAAGAGAAGGCGATCCTTTGCGAAAAAACTGCATTTGCAGTCATTATCCCGCGGATTTCCGCCACTTCATTGCGTTAACGTTTCGGGACGGCTCCTCTACCCTTGGGTTAAAAGCGCCAACGGATATTTTCGTCAATGCGCGGCCGGACTGGGATGCCGCCCTGGAATGCCGCCCTTCATGATGAAAACGAAGGGTATGAGCAGCAGGAAGATTGTTCCGAGCAGGCGGAAATCATCGAGAAAGGCCTGCAGCAAGGCCTGGCTTTGGACGATCCCATAGAGCGTGGCGAGCGCTTTGTCGGAGGCTTCGGCAAGGGTTTGACCTTGGGACTGAAAGAGGCCGGTCATGCTGTCCATCGTGTGCCGATAGGCCGGGTCGAAAGGCGTCACGTGGCCGACCAAGACGGTCTGATGCCTTTGCTCGAACCGCGCCAGATAGGTAATCACCAGTGAAATGCCGAAACTTCCCCCCAAATTTCGTGAAACATTGATCAAGGCCGAGGCATCGCTGCTCATGCTGGGCGGGATGAAACGGAAGGCTGCCGTGTTGATCGGAATGAACAGCAAAGACAGGCCCAGCGCCTGATAGAGGCGCGCCCAAACGAACGTTTGGTAGTCTGTTTGCAAGGTGAAACCACCCATGTGAAACAGCGCCAGCGAACAGACGGCTAGCCCGAGCGCGATGATGAGCCGCGAATCGACCGATGACACCAGGCGGCCGACGATCGGCATGACCAGGATGATCGAAAAACCGCCGGGCGTGATCACCAGCCCCGCCTCGGTGGCGGAATAGCCGAAAAGGCGCTGGACCAACGCCGGCAACAAGACGGTGCTGCCCAGCAGGACGAAGCCCAACAGGAACATCAACAGATTGGCCATGCCGAAATTGCGATCGAACAACAGGTGCAGTTCGACGATCGGGTGCTTTTCCCCCAGTTCCCAGATGACGAAGGCGATCAGCGAGAGAGCCGAAAAGACGCTGAGCCAAAATATGAAGGGCGAGGCGAACCAGTCGTCTTCTTGGCCTTTGTCGAGCACCACCTGCAGGAAGCCCAACCCGGCCGCCAGCAGGGAAAAGCCGACATAATCGATGGTGGCGCCTTGTCGCCGCTTTTCCAGGCGGGCGGCGGTATAGGCCGGAGGATCCTCAAGCAGGGCGGATACGACGATGCTGAGCGCGATCCCGATCGGCACATTCAAAAGGAACACCCAGCGCCAACTGAACTCATCAGTGATCCAACCGCCCAAAGTCGGCCCGATGGCGGGGGCGAAAACCACCGCCATGCCGTAAAGCGCGAAGGCCATGCCGCGTTGATGCGGCGGAAAGCTGTCGGTCAAAATGGCCTGGGCGCCGGGTTGCAGTCCTCCGCCGGTCAGGCCCTGAACGGCACGAAAGAAGATCAGCGACCCCAAGGTCGGAGCCAAGCCGCAGGCTAGCGAACTGATCGAAAAGCCGATGATGCAGAGGACGAAAAAGCGCGTGCGTCCCATTTGCGAAGAGAGCCAGCCGGAAACCGGCAAAATGATCGCGTTGGTGACCAGATAGGAGGTCAGAATCCAGGTGGATTCATCTTGTCCGGCAGAAAGGTCGCCGGCGATATGTTGAAGCGAAACATTGGCGATGGAGATGTCGAGCACCTCCATGAAGGCCGCCAAAGCCACCAGCGGGGCGATCAGCCAGGGATTGAGCCCCGGTTTGGCGCCGGTTGCCGCCGGGGAGAGGCTCATTTGGGCGTCTCCGGCGTGGCGCCGACATTGATCTCGGGGATGACCGACAGCCCCGGCGATAGTTGCCGAACCAAAGGGTCGGACGGATCATCAAAGACGATTTTGACCGGAAAGCGTTGCACCACCTTGACGAAATTGCCGGTGGCGTTCTCCGGCGGCAACAACGAGAAGCGTGCGCCGGATCCCGGCTGAACGCTATCGACATGACCCTGGAAGCGATGACCGGGAAAAGCGTCGACGCTCAGCAAGACCGGTTGCCCCGGTCGAATCCGGGTCAACTGGGTTTCCTTGAAATTGGCGACGACCCAGGGCGGATCGATCACCAGAGTGGTCAAAGCCTGGTTCTTCTGGACCACGTCGCCGGCATTCACCGCTTTACGGCCGATACGACCGGCTTGCGGCGCGGTGATGTGGGCGTAGGACAGGTTCAGTTCGGTGGCGTGCAGATAGGCTTTCGCCTGCTCGACCAAGGCATGGCTGTTGGCCAGTTGGGCTTGCCTCTGCGCCACGCGTTGCGGCGCGGCCATGGCATCGCGATGGCGTGCCTCCGCCTGGGCCTGATTGGCCGTTGCGGCCGTTGCCGCCAGCTGCGCGGCCCGCCAGCGGGCATTGGCGGCCCGCGCCTCGGCCACCGCCTGTTCGAGCCGCTGTTTCGAGACATCCGCCCTCTGGAACAGATCTTCATAGCGTTTGACATCCGCCGCGGTTCGCACCGCATCGGCGCTGAGCGCTTCGGTTTGCTGGAGGGCCTCGGCCACTTGGTGGCGAGCCTGCTCCACGCCGTGATGGGCTTCGTCGATGGCGGCGCCGGTGGTCATCTTGATCAAATTGAGATCGGCCTCGGCGGCCTGTTCTTGCGCTAAGGCAACGTTCACGCTGGCGCGCCCCGAATCCCGTTGGGCCTCCAAATCGCGGGGATCGATTTCGATCAATAACTGTCCCGGACTGACCCGCTGATTGTCGGAGAAATGCACGGCGGCGACGATGCCGCCGACCTGCGGGGCGATCTGCACGACATTGGCTTCGATGAAGGCGTCGTCGGTGGTTTCCTGATTGCGAGTCACTGTCCAATAGATCGCGCCGGCGAAAAGGGTCGCGGCGATGGCGACCCCGAAGACCTTGAAGCGCTGTCGTCGTTTGCGGCGCGCCTCGTCATCACTGTCATCCGATCCGCCATTGTTCTGCTTCGCCATGCCATGCCATCCCTCGTTGCCGGTGCGATGCGGATGTCCACCGTGCCCCGAAGACTAACAATGCTGATCCCAAGATCAAGGCCGCATCAAACGCGGGATGACCATAACGCCCTCGTAACGAGAGACTGCGACATCGCATTATAATCGATATAATCGATCAATATAACGGTATATATCAATTTTACTCGATTATACGAGGCGGCGTAGGATCCCTCATCGATCCAATCCAAGGAGTTTCCAATGCCAAACGTTCCCGCCTCACCGACCATCCAGAATCTGGAAGCCGCCTTCGCCGGCGAATCCATGGCCAACCGCAAATATCTCTATTTCGCCAAGCAGGCGCGCGCGTTGGGAGCCATCGACGTGGCGGAGGTGTTCGAAAACACCGCTTTGCAAGAAACGGCGCATGCGTTCGGACATCTTGAACTGCTCTATCCAAAGGCGGAGCTGACCGTCGCGGCCATGTTGCAGTTGGCGATTGACGGAGAGACTTACGAATACACCGAGATGTATCCGAAATTTCGCCATTTGGCGGAACAGGAGGGCAATCGCGCGGCTGTGAGCGAAATGGACCAGCAGATTGTCGAATCGAAGGAGCACGCCGAACGGTTCGCCAAAACCCTGGCGACCGCCGCCAAACGGTTCGCCGCCTTGGCCAAGGTCGAAGAAAAACACGCCAACCATTACCGCGAAACCTTGGCTCACCACAAAGGCGCCTAAAGCCCAAATCAGTAAGGACAGAAAAATCATGAAGAAATACGTCTGTGTCGTCTGCAATTTCGTCTATGACCCCGTCGTCGGTATGCCCGAAGACGGCATCCCGGCCGGGACGGCGTTCGAGGCGATTCCCGAGACCTGGTCTTGTCCTGATTGCGGCGTTTCCAAAGCCGACTTCGAACCGATCGAGGGTTAAAATGACCAACCGGGGCGTGGTCATTCTGGGAAGCGGGCTGGGTGGCTATTCTCTGGCGCGCGAGTTTCGGAAACTGGATGGCCAGACTCCGGTGACCGTGATTACCGCCGATGGCGGCGACGTTTACAGCAAACCGATGCTGTCCAACGCGTTCGCCCAAGGCAAGGACGCGCGGACCTTGGTCAATAAGGGCGCCTCGCAGATCGGAGCCGAATTATCGATGCGCGTTCTGGCGCGCCATCGCGTCGAGGCTATCGATCGGACGGCCAAGACCTTGCGCCTGATGGGGCCCGACGGCGCTTCGCTGTCGCTCGACTACGGGCGCTTGGTGTTGGCCGTCGGCGCCGATCCTCGCCCCTATGAGGTGGAACAAGATGGTGACGTTAAGATCTATGGCGTCAACGATCTCGATGATTATGCGGCGTGGCGCGACGGCTTGCCGGAGCACGGCCGTCTCCTGCTGATCGGCGCCGGCTTGATCGGCAGCGAATTCGCCAATGACTTGGCGGACGCCGGTTATCAGGTCACGTTGGTGGATCCGGCTCCCTGGCCGCTTGGCCGGCTGTTGCCGGAAAGCCTGGGGCGAGACCTGGCGGCTGCCCTGGTCGGGGCCGGAATGACCCTGTATTTGGGCCACTCGGTGCGTCGTCTGTCGGTCGGCAAAGCCTTGCTGGACGACGGCACCGCGGTCGGGTTCGACCGCGTCCTCTCGGCTATTGGATTGGTGCCGCGACTCAGTCTGGCGCGCCAGGCCGGGTTGGCGGTCGATAAGGGAGTCGTGGTCGACCGGCTGATGCGCACCTCCGATAACGACATATTCGCGATTGGCGATTGTGCTCAAACGGCCGCGGGGCCTTTGCCATTCGTTTTGCCATTGATGGCCGAGGCGCGGTCTCTGGCGGCCACCTTGGCCGGCAAGGAGAGTCCTCTCGTCTTGCCGGCGTTGCCGGTGGTGGTGAAGACGCCGGCCTTGCCGATCGCCGTCTGCCCGCCGCCGCTTGGCCGCAGCGGGCGTTGGTCCGTGGACGGGGACGGGCGGGACCGCAGGGCGCTCTTTCTGGACGAGGCGGACCACCCCATCGGATTCGCCTTGTCGGGGAGCAGAATCGCCGAGCGCCAGAGCCTCGCCAAGATGATGCCGGACTTGTTGTCGTGACGGTATGACGCTGATGGGGCAAAAGACAGGGCAATAGCTCCCTCTCCCACAAGGGGCGAGGGACTTGACGGCTTGCCCGTTCACAAGGCCGCGGTTTTGAGGGCGATTGTCGCGGCGACCTGAAGGGCGTCCTCGGCATATTTGTTGATCTTCGGCGGGGGCAACACGATCGCCTTCTTCAGGGCGGCCTTGATCGTCATCGGATGAAGGATCGTGGCGGGGCAGACCTCGTTCAATTGGATGATGGCTTCCAGCTTGAAAGAGGCGGCTCCGGCGGCGAACTGCCCCTTG
The DNA here is from genome assembly GCA_035604255.1 of Telmatospirillum sp. GTDB lineage: Bacteria > Pseudomonadota > Alphaproteobacteria > Rhodospirillales > Magnetospirillaceae > Telmatospirillum. The sequence continues at coordinate 13,681 of DATNIV010000012.1, forward strand.
TTGGGGCGCGCCTTGATGCCGATGCGCTCGACCTGATGCTCCCGCAGGAGGGCCTCCAGGGCGGCCTTGACGGCGCGCAACTGGCCAGGATCGTTTTCATCGGCGATCGGGATTTTTCCCGGCGCGGCGGTTCCCTGGAAATGCCCGGCGGCGTTCAGTTTACCGATGGCCAGGATGATATCCTTGCCGCGGATATCGATGCCGCACACCGTCATGCTGCCTCCTGTTGAACATCGGTTGGGAAACGCAGCGAAAAACGAGACGAGGATCGGTTCTCGCCTCGCAATTCGCTCCAAACGCGGTCAAACGTCCAGATTGGCGACCTTGAGCGCATTGGTGGTGATGAAGTCGCGGCGAGGTTCGACCACATCGCCCATCAGGGTGGAGAAAACCTCTTCGGCCGCCTCCACATGCGTCAGTTTGACCTGCAGCAACGCGCGGGCATTGGGATCGAGCGTGGTTTCCCAAAGCTGGCCAGGATTCATTTCACCCAAGCCTTTATAGCGTTGGATGGCGATGCCCTTGCGGCCGGCGTCCATGATGGCGTCCAACAAGGACACCGGACCGGTGATCGGCGTAGAGCGCTCCTTGACCACCAACTCGCTGTGCGTGGCGTAGATTTCGTTCAGGCGCGCGGCCATTTCGTCGAGTTTGCGGGCTTCGGCGCTTTTGATGATCGACGAATCGACGAGGTGAGTCTCGGTCACGCCGCGCAGGGTGCGGCTGAGCACGATGCCGTCGCCTTCCACGGCCTCGCCGTTCCAGGCCCGTTCCAGCGGTGGTTCCAGGGCGTTCAAGCGGTCAGCGACAGCCGCGGCAGCGACCATTCCTTTCTCATGGTCGGTCAGCACCGCCACTTTCAAAGCGCCGGCGACGGCCACTTGCTCGACGATGCGCATCGGAACCCGGCGTGAGATATTGACGAGAACGGTTTTAACCGCGCGGGCCTGGTCGGCAAGGGAGCGCAATTCAACGCCGCCGATCTGCGTGCCACCGACGCCGCCCAATTTTAGCACGGCATCGGCCAGTCCACCGTCGATCAGATAATTCTCCAAGGCCCGATCATCCTTCAGATAGACCTCGGAATTGCCGCGCTTGGCGCGATACAGCGGCGGCTGCGCAATGTAGAGATAGCCGCGCTCGATCAAGGCGCGCATCTGGCGATAGAAGAAGGTCAGCAACAAGGTGCGGATATGACTGCCGTCGACGTCGGCGTCAGTCATGATGATGATCTTGTGGTAGCGCGCCTTTTCGACGTTGAAGTCCTCTGGGCCGATGCTGGTTCCCAAGGCGGCGATCAGTGTGCCGATTTCGGCGGAGCCCAACATTTTGTCGAATCGCGCCCGTTCGACGTTCAAGATTTTACCACGCAGCGGCAGGATCGCCTGGAAGGCCCGGTTGCGGCCTTGCTTGGCTGAACCGCCGGCCGAATCACCCTCGACGATGAACAGTTCGGAGGCCGCCGGATCGCGTTCCTGGCAGTCGGCCAGCTTGCCCGGCAGGGTGGCGATATCGAGAGCTCCCTTGCGGCGTGTCAGGTCGCGGGCCTTGCGCGCTGCTTCGCGGGCGGCGGCGGCTTCCACCACCTTCCCGATGATCTTGCGGGCTTCCGAGGGGTGTTCCTCCAACCATTGCGCCAGCCTGTCGGCGACCACGGTCTCGACCACGGCGCGGACTTCCGACGAGACCAGCTTGTCCTTGGTCTGCGAGGAGAACTTCGGATCGGGCACTTTGACCGAAAGCACACAGGTCAGGCCTTCGCGCATGTCGTCGCCCGAGAGCGCGACCTTCTCTTTCTTGGCGATGCCCGAATCGTTGGCGTAATTGTTGATCGTCCGGGTCATGGCGGCGCGAAAGCCGGCCAGATGGGTGCCGCCGTCGCGCTGCGGGATGTTGTTAGTAAAGCACAAACAGGTCTCGTGGTAGGAATCGGTCCATTCCATCGCCACTTCGACGGTGATCTCGTCGCGCTCGCCGATGACCGCGATGGGTGGGCTGTGCAACGCCGTTTTCGATCTGTCGAGATAATGGACGAAAGCCTCGATGCCGCCTTCGTAATGCAGATCGATGCGAACCTCTTCGGCATGACGGCTGTCGATCAGGCGCAGGAAGACACCGGAATTGAGAAAGGCCAATTCGCGCAGGCGGTGTTCCAGGGTGGCGAAGTCATACTCGGTCATGGTGAAGGTTTCGACCGACGGCATGAAGGTCACTTCGGTACCGGTCAGTGGCCCTCTGTCGGTGTCCGGGGCGTCGGCGACGATGGCCAGCGGTGCCTCGGCGACGCCGTGGCGAAAGCGCATGGCATGTTCCTTGCCGTTGCGCCAGATCCGCAAGTCCAGCCATTCCGATAAGGCATTGACCACCGAGACGCCGACGCCGTGCAGGCCGCCCGACACTTTGTAGGAGTTCTGGTCGAATTTGCCGCCGGCATGCAGCTGAGTCATGATGACTTCGGCCGCCGAGACGCCTTCTTCCTTGTGAATATCGGTGGGGATGCCGCGGCCATTGTCGCGCACCGTGACCGAGCCTTCGGCGTTCAACTGCACCTCGATGCGATCGCAATGCCCGGCCAAAGCCTCGTCGATGGCGTTGTCGACCACCTCATAGACCATGTGATGCAGGCCTGAACCATCATCCGTGTCCCCGATATACATGCCGGGTCGTTTCCGAACCGCATCAAGGCCACGCAAAACCTTGATGGAATCAGCGTCATAAGCATCGAGATCGGGGGTGGCGGAAAGCTCAGCAGGGTTCGTCGTCATCGACAAAGGTTCCTCATCAGACATATTTCCTGGAACGGGGCCAACATCATCACCGCTCCAACCTAGCGCCGCGCCACGACGGCGTCGTGAACGCGAAAAAACTGTCCTCGTTCCCCCAATTCGGCGAACAAGGAGTCGTCCGTTCCGGTCAACCAGCTTTGTGCATGAAGAGCACATAACTCGTCGAACAGGGCCATGCGGCGGGTCTGGTCGAGATGCGCCGTGACTTCGTCCAGCAGCAAGATCGGAGGCTGACCGCGAAGGTTCGCCTGGATCCGCGCTTGGCCGAGCACAATGGCGACCAGAACCGCCTTCTGCTCTCCGGTGGAACATTGTTCCGCCGGTTCATTCTTATGTCCGTGGCGCACCAGCAAATCGCTGCGATGCGGTCCAACGGCGGCGCCGCCGCTCTCCGCGTCCCGCCGCCGGCTTGCCGCCAACGCATTGCGGAGCTTCGCCTCGGCCTCCGGGTCGTCCAGCGACTCGAGGCTCTCCTCGACGGGGCCGGCGACCACCAGATGGGCCGCGGGAAACGGGCCAATCCCTTCCGCACAGGCCTGATTGAGGCAGGCGACCGTTCGTCTGCGGGCCACCGCCATCGCCACCCCGGCCTCTGCCATCCTATTTTCGAGAACGCAGAGCCACGCCGGGTCCCATCGTCCGGCCTTCAACAACCGCGCCCGCTCGCGCAGGCTATGCTCATAGCCGGACGCGCGGGCCGCATGCTGGGGATCCAGCCCCAACACCAGGCGATCGAGAAACCGTCGCCGTCCGGCGGCGCCATCACTGAACAGCCGGTCCATCGCCGGCGTCAGCCAAAGCGCGCTGGCGACCTCGGATAACGCCGCCTGCGAGCGGGCGGGTTGCCCATCGATTCGCACCAAGCGCCGCTCCGAACCGGCCTCGCGGCCCGTTCCAATGTCGATGCTGGCACTGTCGAGGCCGGCGCCACGTTCCAAACGGGCCGCCACGGCCCAGGGCGCGTCGGACCCCGCGCCGCGCCGCGCGACCTCTGCCAGACGAGCGCGGCGCATACCACGACCCGGCGCCAGAAAAGACAAAGCCTCGAGGATATTGGTCTTGCCGGCGCCGTTGGCGCCGGTCAACACCACGGGACGAGAATCGACCTCCAGGCGGAGAAAGGAATAGCAGCGAAAATCCGTGAGAGTCAGACGAACGACCGCCAGCCCTGCTGCCCCTTCGAAATGGTTCACGGTTCCCCGTCGGTCACACCCGCATTGGCATCAAGACGTAGACGGCGCTGGAATCGGTCACTTCACGGACCACCGTCGGGCTTGCCGCGTCGGCCATGGCGAAACGGGCGGCATCGCCTTCGATCTGCGCCAAGATGTCCAGCAGATAGCGTGAATTGAAGCCGATTTCCATCGGGCTGGCATCATAGGACGCCTCCAGCTCTTCAACCGCGCTGCCATTTTCCGGGCTGGAGGCGGACAAGGTCAATCCACCCTTCTCGACCGAGAGTTTGATGGCGCGTGATTTTTCCGTGGAAATGGCCGAAACGCGATCGACGGCCTGTGCCAGGCTCTTGCAGTCGACTTCGAGAACCTTATCGTTGTCGGCGGGAATCACCCGTTCGTAATCCGGGAAGGTGCCGTCGATCAATTTCGAGGTCATCACCGCGTCGTCGAAAGCGAAACGAATTTTTGTTTCGGACAACGAGACGGTGACATCGACGTTGGTTTCATCAAGCAACTTCCGGAGTTCGGCCACGGTTTTGCGCGGCACGATGACGCCCGGCATGCCGGGCGCGCCTTCCGGGAGGGGCACTTCGACGCGGGCCAGCCGGTGTCCGTCGGTGGCGACGGCGCGCAACACCGGGACACCGCTGCTGCTTGCCGCATGCAGATAAATGCCATTCAGATAATAGCGGGTTTCTTCGCTGGAGATGGCGAAGCGGGTGCGGTCGATCAACCCTTTCAAGTCGTCGGCGCCCAGGATGAAACTGTAG
>DATNIV010000013.1:0-3264 GCA_035604255.1 Telmatospirillum sp.
CACTTCCCCGACCCGCGTCCCGACATGCGCCACCGACTCGGCGATCATCCGCAGATTTTCCTCAAGCGCGATGCCGAGCGCCACCGAGACCTGAAAGTCCCAGGTCTTGCCGACCATGGTGACGACCTTGGCCGACGGCACCAGCAACGCCTGCACCCCCGGATCGTTTTCGGCTGACCGGCCGGCCCGCCTCGTCATGCCGAAGGCCGCCAGCTTGGACCGCGTCAGCGCCGGCGCATCGGCGAAAAAAGCGTCGTCCGTGGGATTGGCCCCCGGCCAGCCGCCTTCGATATAATCGATCCCCAGACGGTCTAATTCATGGACGATGGCAATCTTATCGGCCGAGCTGAAATCCACGCCCTGAGTCTGCGCCCCATCGCGGAGCGTGCTGTCGTAGAGATAGACTCTTTTATCGCTCATGACCGTCCATCCACAGAAAGGCTGCGAGGGTATGGGAAATGCCGGCCGGGCTCAAGCGGCAAGCAGCGGCCGCAGCGCCTCGATCAAGCGGTCGCATTGGGCATCCGTCCCCACGGTGATGCGCAGATAATCCCGGATTCGCTCTTTCGGGAAATGGCGCACGATCACCGATTGCCGACGCAGCCCTGCCGCCAGTTCGGCGCCATCATGGTCGGGATGACGGACGAACAGAAAATTCGCCGCCGACGGCAGCACCGTGAAACCAAGATCCCGCAGGGCCGACGCCAGTCGCTCCCGGCTCGCCATGATGCGCCGGCGCGTCTCTTCGAACCAGTCCCGATCCTCATAGGCCGCCATCGCGCCGGCTTGCGCCAGACGATCCAAAGGATAGGAATTGAAACTGTCCTTGACGCGTTCCAACGCCTCGATCAAGGGGCGTTGTCCAATGGCGAAACCGACGCGCAGTCCGGCCAGCGACCGCGATTTTGAGAAGGTTTGAATGACCAGCAAGTTCGGATACTGCGACACCAGCGGAATCGCGCTCTCGCCTCCGAAGTCGACATAGGCCTCGTCGATCACCACGACCTGATCCGGATGCTCCTCGGCCAAGGCTCTGATGGCCTCTCGCGGCAGCGCCCGTCCGGTCGGCGCGTTGGGATTGGGCAGGATGATGCCGCCGCAGGGCTGCCGGTAATCGGCGATATCGACAGCCATCTCCCCGTTGAGAGCGATCTCCCGGTGATCGATTCCGTAGAGACCGCAATAGACCGGATAGAAGCTGTAGGTGATGTCGGGAAACAGCAGAGGCCGATCATGCCGCAACAGGGCTTGAAACGTGTGCGCCAGAACCTCGTCGGAGCCGTTGCCGACAAAGACCTGTTCGGCCCCGAGGCCGTTCTGCGCGCCGATGAGGGCGCGCAACCGCGCCGAATTCGGATCCGGATAGAGCCGCAATCCGTCCCCGGCCTCAGCAGCGATCGCCGCGATGACATGCGGTGCCGGACCATAGGGATTCTCGTTGGTATTCAGCTTCACCAGATCGGTCAAGACAGGTTGCTCGCCCGCGACATAGGGCTTCAACGTGTGGACAAGCGGACTCCAAAAACGGCTCATTCAATTCACTCGAAATAAGGATAAAGGCCGGGACGAAAAATGCCATCGCATGGCAGTTCGACCGCCCCGAAAAACACAACATATATTTCATAAATCACGAAAAATGTTGCCTGTAAACTACGGGCGCTTTGGTGACTCACCTCTCCGTCGATGCCGTGCGAGGTCGCGGGCGTCTGCTTGTCGGTTGCCGCGTCCGACAGCGCCGCCATGACGTGACGGACCTTTCTCGCATCGAACTTACGAAATTCAAACAAGGGAATATGGTATGAAGACGATCAAGATGACGGCGCTGTGCCTCGGTCTCGGACTGGCGGCCACCTCTTTCCTGAACCAGGCCCAGGCTGACGATTTTCGCTTGGTGGGCTCGGGCGCCAGCTTCCCCTTCCCGATCTATTCCGCTTGGTTGAAGGCCTTCAGCAAGCAGACCCCCGGTGTCACCGTGGACTATCAGGCCAAGGGCAGCGGTGCCGGCATTCAGGACTTCATCAACAAAACCGTGGACTTCGCAGCCAGCGACGCCGCCATGACCGACGCCGAGATCGCCAAGGTCGAAGGCGGTGCCGTGCTGCTGCCGATGACCGCCGGCGAAATCGTGCTGGCCTACAATCTGCCGAACAAACCCAAGGAATTGAAACTGACGCGGGCCGCCTACACCGGCATCTTCAGCGGGACCGTCACCAAATGGAACGATCCCCTGATCGTCGCCTCCAACCCGGACGCCGCTCTGCCGGACCTGCCGATCACCGTGGTTCTGCGCTCCGACAGTTCGGGCACCAATTTCGTCTTTACCCAACATCTTTCGGCGATCAGCGAGACCTTCAAGAAGGATATCGGCACCGGCACCACCGTGCAGTGGCCAAAATCGCCGAAATTCGTCGCCGCGCCCAAAAATGACGGCGTCACCGCCACCATCAAGCAAACACCCGGCTCCATCGGCTATATCGAATATGGCTACGCCAAGCTGACCAAGGCCGACGCCGCCAGCCTGCAAAACAAGGCCGGCAAATTCATCGCCCCCGGCGAGGCCTCGGGCAAGGCGGCCCTGGCCAGCGCCAAACCCAATGGCAACGACTTGCGCATGTGGATTCCGGACCCGGACAACGCCGACGCCTATCCGATCGCCACCTTCACCTGGATGCTGTTCTACAAGACACAAGATCCGAAGAAGGCCGAATTGCTTCGCAAACTGGTCGACTACAGCCTGACCGAAGGCCAGAAAATCGCCGACAGCATGGGCTATATCCCGCTGCCGCCCAGTGTCATCGAAACGGTCAAGAAGGCTTCCGCCGCCATCCAGTAAGGACGAGACGCGGGCAGGACGCAAGGCTGGCTTGACCGCCGCTTGCACCCTGCCGCAGCGGTCGTGCAATCAAAGGTATCACATCATGTCGACAGAGCTGTTGAGCGGAACCCCGCCCGAAGGCGCCATTACCCGACCACCGTCATCGGTCGACTTTTTCGTCGATCGCGCCTTCCGCAGCCTGGCCTATGGCGCGTCGGGCGCCATCATCCTGCTCTTGGCCTATATCCTGTGGAAGATCGGGATCAAGGCGCTGCCGGCGATCGCCGATTACAATATCAGCTTCCTGACATCGTCGGTCTGGGACGTCCAGGCCAAGTCGTTCGGCATCCTGCCGGAAATCTGGGGCACGCTTTACAGCTCGCTGCTGGCCCTGGCGGTGGCGGGATTCTTCGGCCTGACGGTGGCGATTTTCCTGACCCAGGATTTCC
>DATNIV010000014.1:0-3924 GCA_035604255.1 Telmatospirillum sp.
CTGGTCGCGCCCGCCGTCGTGACGAGACGACGCCGATGGTGGCTCTCGCCACAGCGCATCCCGCCAAATTTCCCGATGCCGTCGAGGCGGCGACAGGGATCCGCCCGGCGTTGCCGCAACGTCTCAGCGATCTGTTTGAGAGGCCCGAACGTTATGATGTCTTGCCCAATGATTTGGAGACCGTGAAAGATTATGTCCGACAAGTGGCGCGGGTGAACGCATGAGCAGTCTCGACAGTATTCGTCTGACCCGTTTGGACAATGGCCTGACCGTGGTGACCGATCGGATGGATACGGTGGAAACCGCCTCCCTCGGTGTTTGGGTCAACGCCGGAACCCGTCATGAAACGCCCGACATCAACGGTGTGTCGCATTTGCTCGAGCATATGGCCTTCAAAGGCACCGAGCGGCGTTCGGCCCGTGCCATCGCCGAGGAAATCGAGGCTGTGGGTGGCCATTTGAATGCCTATACGTCGCGGGAACACACGGCCTATTACGCCAAGATCCTGAAAGAGGATGTGGGGCTGGCCCTGGATATCGTCGCCGATATCTTGCAGCATTCGACGCTCGACGCCGAGGAGCTGGCGCGCGAGCAGGCCGTCGTGGTTCAGGAAATCAGTCAATCCATCGACACGCCCGATGACATCATCTTCGACCATTTCCAGGCCACGGCTTTTCCCGAGCAGGCGGTCGGTCGACCGGTTTTGGGCACCGCGGAATTGGTGCGCGGCATGTCGCGCAAGACCTTGTCCGGTTACATGCAGCACAATTACGGCGCCGAACGAATGATTCTGGCGGCGGCCGGCAATCTCGATCATGACCATGTGGTCGGTCTGGCGGAACGGCATTTCAACGCCTTGCCGCAGAGCCATCCGGCGGTCGAGGACGCGGCCCGTTATCTGGGCGGCGACTACCGCGAATCGCGCGATCTCGAACAGGTCCATCTGGTCTTGGGCTTCGATGGCATTTCCTATGACGATCCGGATTTCTACGCGGCTTCGGTCCTCTCCACTTTGCTAGGCGGGGGCATGTCGTCGCGTTTGTTCCAGGAAGTCCGGGAAAAGCGCGGATTGGTCTATTCGATCTATTCCTTCACGTCGTCTTATACCGACGGAGGGCTGTTTGCCGTCTATGCCGGGACCGGTGAGGATGAAGCGGAGGAAGTCATTCCGGTGGTCTGTGACGAGGTGATGAAGGTCACCCAATCGGTGCAGGCCGACGAGGTGCAACGCGCACGCGCCCAGTTAAAGGCGTCGATCCTGATGTCCATGGAAAGCACCAGTTCGCGTTGCGAGCAATTGGCCCGGCAGCTTCAGGCTTATGGCCGGTTGGTGCCCGTCGAAGAGATGGTCGCCAAAGTCGAGGCGATCGATGCCGCGGCGGTCAGTGCCGTGGCGCGTCGGTTGTTCACCGGTATCCCGACCTTTGCCGCCATCGGTCCGCTCGACAAAGTCGAGAGCTATGACGTGGTGAAAGGCCGTCTCGGCTAGAGCGCGACAGGCGAGCGGCTTGCAATCATACGGGATCACGTTCGTGACCGTCATTGCCGGATCAAGTCCGGCAATGACGGCTTTTGGTTGTGGTCACAACTCAAATAGAGGCGACGGACGAACCGTGCCGGACAGCCGTGGGTCAAGATGCTATGGGGGTGGGCGGCCGCGAAATTGGATAACCTGCTGGTCCGCCAAGACTGTCAGGAGCATCCGATGAGCGAATTTTTCAATCCGCGCCCGTGGGTGACGTTTTTTGACTGACTTTCCTTCAGGTTGATTGGGATGGTGCCTTGATCCTATGCCTGGTGTAGGGATATTCTGTCTTTCAACCGAACCGGGTCGACATTCGTTGCTGTTGGCTGCCAGTGAACGGGCCATGGAGGCGTTTGGGAAAAGAAAGGGGGGAGATATGCTCGAGTGGCGGCAAGATATGATGATCGGAATTCCCGAAATTGATGCGCATCACAGGGAGCTTTTGAACTTATTCAATAAATTTGAGAATACAAAAGATGACGTTGAATTCGCTAAATTATTAAACGAGTATATCGAGTATTCTGCAAAACACTTCCGGGCAGAAGAACGGGTTCTTCGCGAATATGGGGCTGTGAATATTGAAGAGCATAGCGCCATGCACGAGGAAATTACAAAAAATTTAGCAGAAATTTTTGAAAAATTTGTCAGAGAAGGGGCATCCGCGTTGCCGCGTGATAAGATGCTTTCGCTGATTCGCACTTGGTTTCTTGACCATACGCTTCAGGAAGATCTGAAGATGAGAGAGCTTGTCGTCTCTCCAACGGGCTGAACAAAGCGCGGTGCCGCCGTCGATCGCGGGGTGATGCTCTATTTCGTCCGGAATCCCATGGCGACCACGTAGGTTTCCGCCGACTCCGCGCGACTGGCGGGGGGTTTGGCGTGGCGGACCTGTTCGAATCTCCGCTTCAACAGATCGAGCAACGCGCGTTCGGTGCCGCCCTTGAAGACCTTGGCGACGAAGCAGCCGCCCGGTGCCAGTACTTCGAGGGCGAAATCGAAGGCGACCTCGCACATATGGACAATCCGGGCGTGATCGGTGCCCGGATGTCCGGTGGTCGGTGCCGCCATGTCGGACAACACGACGTCGGCCGATCCTCCGAGGGCGTCTTTGAGGATCTGCGGTGCCGCATCGTCCAGGAAGTCGTGGGTGAGCACGATGGCGCCGGCCATCGGGGCCCATTCCAGGATATCGATGCCGACCACTTTGCCGCCCTGCGGATCCAGCGACTTGACCCTGTGGACCGCCACCTGCGTCCAGCCACCGGGGGCGGCGCCCAAATCGACGACGCGCTTGCCGGGGCGAAGGAAATGGAAGCGGTCGTCCAGTTGCATCAGCTTGAAGGCGGCGCGGGAGCGAAACCCTTGGCGCTTGGCTTCAATCACGTAAGGGTCGTTCAATTGCCGTTCGAGCCAGCGGGTGGAGGACACGGTGCGGCTGCGCGCCGTCTTCACCCGTTCGTTGAGCATGCGCCCGCCGGTTTTTCTGGGTCCTCCAGAGGACTTCTTTCCTTCCGTCATAGTCCTGCGGCCAATCGATCGGCTTGCATCATCGACAACAATACACCCTCCCTTACGCCTCGGTCGGCGACGGTCAATCGGCCCGCCGGCCACAAGCGGCAAATTGCCTCCAAAATGGCGCAGCCGGCAACCACCAAATCGGCGCGGGTCTCGCCGATGCAGGGGTGCGCCGCTCGTTCTGCGGCACTGGTCTGGACCAAACGCCGGCTGATCGCCTCGATGGAGGAGAATTCCATGACCAAGCCGTCGACCAGGGCCCGATCATACCGGGGAAGGTCAAGGTGGATGCCAGCGAGCGTGGTGACCGTTCCCGAGGTGCCCAGCATCTGGATTTGTCGCGCGGCGACCAAGGGGCCAAAGCCGCTTTGCCGATCGAAGGGGAGGAGACGCTCCGTCACATGCTCGACGATGTCGCTATAGCCGGCCTTGTCATGCAGGCGAGCGCTTTGCTCTTCGGCGAGCGTGACCACGCCAAGCGGCAATGACGCCAAGGTTTCCACTTTGTCACCGGCCGGCGTCAGACCCAGTTTTACTTTGATCAGTTCGGTGCTGCCGCCTCCGATATCGAACACCAGGGCATAGGGGTGATTGCGATCGAGCAGAGGGGCGCAGCCGGTCAAAGCCAAACGGGCTTCATCATCGGCCGAAATGGTTTCGAGGACCAAACCGGTGTCGTCGTAAACGCGTTGCAGGAAGGCGGTGCCGTTGGTGGCACGGCGGCAGGCTTCCGTGGCGACGGATCGAATCCGGCGAGCGCCTCGCCGTTCCAGACGCTGCGCGCATTGACGTAGCGCGCAAAGGGTCCGTTCGATGGCGTCATCGGACAAAAGTCCGCTGTTGGCCAGTCCTTCGCCCAGGCGGGTGACCCGCGAGAACGCCTC
>DATNIV010000015.1:0-5017 GCA_035604255.1 Telmatospirillum sp.
TAAACCTGCCAGCCGACCGCGACGCTTTGCATCAGCTGGCCGGCGCCCGCCGCGAAACGAATGATCAGAAAAAGGCGGAAGTCTCTGTACTTGAGCGCCGCTTTCGCGGCCACCGGCCGGGACGGAAGAATGGAACTCATAAGCCTCAATACCCTATCGTCCCACCTGCCGTAAAAAAGACACTTGAGCCCGCTGGAACCTATGCCAATCATATCGCCGCATCAGGAGAGACAAGTAAACATGGAAATCAGCGAAATTGCCGAGACGATTGCCGAACGGGAAGCCAAGGACGAACGCGAGGAAGGGTTCCGCAAACGCACAGCCTTGCTCATCTCGGCACTGGCCATGATTCTCGCGATCACGGCGCTGGGGGCCAATAAAACGTCAAAGGAATTGATCGGCAGCGCCATCTCGGCCTCCGATACCTGGGCGTTCTATCAGGCCAAAGGGGTCCGTCAGACGGCGACCATGCTGGCGGCCGACGAGGTGGAGACCTTGCTGGCCGAACCGAACGGCACGCCTGAGGTTCGCAAGCTTCTGGAAGGGCGGTTGACCCGATACCGCGAGGCCATCAAGCATTACGAGACCGAGACCGATGGCAGTGGCCGCAAGGAACTCGCCGCCAAGGCGCGCATGCTGGAGCATGAACGCGAAACGGCGGAAGTGCGGGAAGGGCATTTCGCCTTCGCCGAAGGCTTGCTGCAAATCGCCATCGTGCTGGCGTCGGCCGGCGTGACCACGGGGGCGCGGTTCCTGGTCAAAGCGGCCGGCGGTTTGGGCGTTCTCGGCGCGTTGCTGGCCGTCGATGCTTTTACGCTGCTGGTTGTGCTGCCGTTTTAGGTCGTTTTTGGAAGGGTGAGCGTGCAGCCTTGTCTGGGAAATGGCGGCTGACAAACGCCTGCAACTTATGGTCTATTTGAACCCTCGATAGAATACCGCGCATTGTTTTTGGGAACGATAGTATGGCGCCTTCGTGGCAACCACGCACCTTGTTGGTCTCATGCCTCGTCGGTATCAATGTCCTGCTGTTTGCCCTCTCTGGATTTTCATTGCGGCAAAGCCAGCAGCAATACGAACTCCGCGCTCAAATGCTGACGCAAAACATCGCGAGCGCGGTGGATCAGAACCTCTCCAGCACCATCGAAAAAATTGATTTGGCCCTGCGCGCGGTGGGCGACGAGGTCGAACGCCAACTCGCCGACAAGGGCATCGACGCGGACGCTGCCAACGCTTTTCTGACCAAGTCTATTCAGCGTGTGCCTGAGGTCGAAGGCTTTCGCGTGACGAATGCCGACGGCCTTGTCATTCTTGGCAATGGGATAAACAAGGATAACCAGTTCAGCGTGGGCGACCGGGACTATTTCAGCCATCACCGCGCCAACGTCGATAGCACGCTGCAAATTTCAAAGGTTCTCTGGGGCCGTATCTCCAATCATCACGTCATCGTCTTCTCGCGCCGCTACAACCATCCGGACGGCCGCTTCGCGGGGGCCGTCTTCGCCACGATCGCCCAGGACCATTTCGACACGCTTCTGTCGCGGTTTGATCTTGGTCCCCATGACATCATCGCTCTGCGGGATGCGGATCTCGGCCTGATAGCCCGTCATCCGATTGTCCCAGGTCAACCCCGGTCCATGGTCGGCAGTACCTTGGTCTCCGAAGAAATCCAACGTTTGGCGGCGTCCGGCGTCCGGGTTGCCAGTTACCACACGGCCAACCAATTTGACGGCATCGAGCGCGCGTTCTCTTTCCGTCGCCTGGAAGGGGCGCCGATGACCGTCTTCGTCGGGTTATCGACCAAGGACTATCTGACGGGTTGGACCGCCGAAATGCAGAAGACGCTCGCCATGGATTTCGGATTTCTGCTGCTGTCCTCGCTGTTGGGAGGGTTTCTGCTGACGTCCTTCAGTGCGACCGAACGGGAGCACCTCCGCCTTCGGACCATCTTGAAAACGGCAAGCGACGGCATCCATATCCTGGACGGCAACGGTTTGCTGGTCGAAGCCAATGACGCATTTCTGACCATGCTCGACTACAACGATTCGGTGATCGGCAAACTGCGGATCACGGATTGGGATGAGGCGACGGCAGAGGAGGAGATCAGGGCGCGCTTAGACGACGTGATGGCGCGGCAAGGCAAGATGGTTTTTGAACGGCGCCATCGCCGCCGCGATGGTGTGGTCCTGGATGTCGAGATATCCGCGACGGCGATCCGGATTGAGGAAAAGGACTATTTCTACGCGGCCTCTCGCGACATCACCGAACGCAAGACGGCAGCAGTACGAATGGAGAATGAGCGCCTCCGCCTGCGCACCCTGCTGGAAACCATTCCAGATATGGTGTGGCTGAAAGATGCCAAGGGCGTCTACCTCACCTGCAATCCGGAATTCGAGCGACTCTTCGGCGCCGCTGAGGCGGACATTGTCGGCAAGACGGACTACGACTTTGTCGACAGGCAACTGGCCGACTTTTTCCGGCAGAAGGACAGGGAAGCGATGGCGGCTGGCAAGCCCAGCGTTAATGAAGAACGGGTCACCTACAGCAATGATGGCCATCGGGCTTTGCTGGAGACCATCAAGACCCCCATGCTTGACGCTGCGGGGAGCCTCGTCGGCATTCTCGGCGTCGCCCGGGACATCACCCGGCGCGAGCAGGCGGAAGAAGAAATCCGCACGCTGAATCAGGAACTCGAACAGCGCGTTGCCGACCGCACCGCCGCATTGGTCGCCGCCAACGCCGAGCTGGATGGCGTCGCCTGTGCCATGCGGGCGGCCAAGGAGGAGGCCGAGCGGGCCAATCAGGCAAGCACGCGCTTGTTTTCCTCGGCCAGCCATGATCTGCGCCAACCGGTGCAGGCGCTGCGTCTTTTCATCGACCTTCTCTCCGCCGATCTGAAAGGCGGCGAACATCAGCTCAAGATCGAGATGGCCGCCAAAGCGCTCGCTAGTGCGGAAAGCCTCCTGCATTCCTTGTTCGACATGGCCCGGATTCAGGTCGGTGCCGTGCCCCCGGCGCTGACCGACATTCACATCCCCGAGCTGTTCGCCACTCTCACCGACGAGTTCACGCCGCTGGCCGAGGCGAAGGGCGTGGCGTTCCGGACGAGGTCGAGGCCACTGACGGTGCACAGCGACCCTCTGATGTTGGAAAGGATCCTGCGCAACCTCATTGCCAACGCCGTACGCTACACGAAGCACGGCGGAGTCTTGCTCGCCTGCCGCCGACGAGACAGTGCCGTGTTTGTTGAGATTTGGGATACCGGCCCCGGCATCGCGCCCGAGCACCAGGACGCAATATGGGAAGCGTTCTACCAAGTGGACAACGATGCGCGCGATTCAAACCTGGGGCTTGGCCTCGGTCTGGCCATCGTGGCCAAGTTGGCTGAGCGGTTGGGGTTTCGGATCGAAATGCGCTCGCGCTCCTCGCACGGGACGGTATTTCGCGTCGTCATCCCCTCGCCCGCGAGCGGCCATTACCCTGTTGGTCGTGCTGCTGTTTTAAATATCGCGGCTCCCGCGCCCGCCGGCTGAGCGGTCTCAGTGGCGGTGCCGGGCGACCGATTCCCGGGCGACCAATGTCGGCGCGAAAAGGAATTCCTCGACGGGAATGGTCGGATCGGAAAAACGAGAGATCAGTCGATCGACCATTACCTTGGCCATTGCCGCGATCGGCGGAGACACCGAGGTTATCGCCGGGGTGACCAGCGCCGAAAGGAACATGTCGTCGATCCCGACGATGGAAATGTCTTCGGGTATCTTGACGCCGCGACTGCGAAAACCGGCGAGCATGCCAATCGCCAACATATCGTTGATGGCGACGATTCCGTCGGGACGAACATCCATGGCGCTGATCGTTTCGGCGAGAGATTTGCCAAGCTCGGCCATTTCGGAATCGCCGTAATCCGATAGAGCTTTGCCTTCGATGACGCTTCCGACGGTTGTCGCCCCGGCTTCCGATACGATCGACAGAAAGCCCTCGATTTTGTCCTGGCGGCTGATCGTTCTTCCGGATTCGGTGACAAAGGCGATACGCTGGCAACCGTTTTCGATGAGATGCCGTGCGGCGATTCGTCCGGCCTCGAAATTGTTCATCGAAACACTGTCGATCAGCATACCGTCGGACGGCTGCCTGACGTTCGTGCGGCCATCATAGTTCATCATGACCAGGCCGCGGCTGATGGCGGTGCGGAAATGTTCCAACTCGACCTGTGCCGAGACGACAATCACCCCCTTCACGCCATGTGAAAGCAAATCCTCGAAGAACGTCTCTTCCTTTTCCTTTTGCCGGTAGGTATTGCCCAGGAGAACACGGTACCCATGGCCGTCTTGTGCGGCGACGTCGACGGCTCGCGCCAAGGCGGCAAAACTGGGATTGACGATCGAGGGGACGAGCAAGCCCAGAATCGATGTCTGCCCTGTTTTTAATTGTTGGGCCGCGCGATTGGGACGGTAACCCAGTTCGGCGATGGCGGCTTGGATGCGGGCAAGAGTGTCCTGGCGCATCTGACCGGTTCGGCCATTAATAACGTTGGAGACCGTACTCGCGGAAACGCCGGCGCGTTGCGCAACATCCTGAATATTTGCCATTTATTTCTTCTACGGGACTCAAATGACTGCGAAGATAAAAGAAAATCATTCCGGTGTTGATGTACCTGCACACACGGTCAGACCGCCACGCCGCATTTTGTGATCGCCCTTTGACGAAAAGCAACGTTCTAATAGCGTTCGCTCTGATCCAGTTTTACCACCCCGATGCTCAGCAGCAAGTTTGCGAACCGCCGCGTCTCGCCCGTCGCGATCATCAGCGTGGTGAGTGGCGAGCGGACGGCATCATAGAAGGCATAGCGCTCAAGGTGCTTCATCGGCAGTCCTGGGGGCAGCATTCCCAGATATTCGTCGAGGATTGGGGCCTGCTCGCCGTTGGGGATCTGCATCATCGTCGCGTCCTGAATGGGAATCGTCTCGACGAGAACCGCAAGAACATCGGTCGTCTGGGGAATTCCCGCCGTCAAATTCAG
>DATNIV010000016.1:0-2054 GCA_035604255.1 Telmatospirillum sp.
AGACAATAGAAGGCGGTTACCCACAGCGCGGACGCTTTGCTGATAGCCGGTGATGCCTTCGATTTTCCCATGAAATGTCCACTCAAGGCTGGCCACGAATGATGGCACGCACACCATGTTCTACCTGGATATGTGTCTTCAGCCAATCAGCCATTGAGTCAAAGAAATTGACGACAGCGCCCACGCCGCCGTCACGGCAGAGGTCCCCCTTAAGGCAGTCGGTTATTGGTGGCGAACGGCGAGAATGCGGTGCGTCAAGGCTCGGTTTTCCGCTGGATGGCCTTGACGTCTCCATAGAAATAACCAGGGTTCTGGCTTGGAAATTCGTCAAGTCCGTCGACCAGTCCATCGAGATGGACGTCCAATGAGGCCACAGCCCGTACGGCGTCGCGATCACGAATCGCTTGGATGATGGCGGCATGTTCGTCGACCAACCGGGCCATGCGGCCCGGTTGCGGCAAGGTCAGATGACGATAGCGATCGACCTGCAACTTCACCTGCTGGACGATGGCCCAAATTCCGGGATAGCCGGCAGCAACCGCGATTGTTGCGTGAAAATCCTCGTCGGCGTCGTGGAAGGCGTCACGGTCGTCGCTGGCGACCGCTTCCCGTTGGCGTTCCAGATTGGCTTCGAGCATGGCGATTTGACTGCGAGAGGCATTGCCGGCGGCCGACTTTACGGCAAGTTCCTCCAACGCGCGGCGGATGACGATCGCTTCGGGGAGGGCGGCCAGCGGAATCCGAGCAACGAAAGTACCTGATTGCGGCGCAATTTCCACCAGATGTTCGGCCGCCAGTCGGAGGAGAGCTTCCCGGATCGGCGTTCGGCTGACTCCGAAAGTGGCAGCCAGTTCCTTTTCGGCGATCGGGTCTCCGGGTTTGCGATGCAGTGAAATGATGTCGCGGCGGAGCGTCTGGTAAATGAGAGCCGACGTGCTGTTGCCGTTCGCGCCCGGCCCGGTACGCATGACGGAGGGCCGGGCGTTGCGGGTGCGGGCGCGTTTTTCGGTGGGATCATCGCCATTGATCATCATGACAGCCTGTTTCAGCGCAGATCGCCAATCTTCACATGATCCATGTCGTCGAACACTTGGTTCTCGCCGACCATGCCCCAGATGAAGGTATAGGCTTTGGTTCCAACGCCAGCGTGAATGGACCAACTGGGCGAGATGACCGCCTGTTCGTTCTGAATGACGATGTGCCGCGTTTCCTGGGGTTTTCCCATCATATGGAAGACGGCGGTGTCGGCATCCATATTGAAGTAGAAATAGACTTCCATCCGCCGTTCATGTGTGTGGCAGGGCATGGTGTTCCAGAGGCTCCCCTCTTCCAACTTGGTCATGCCCATCGACAATTGGCAGGTCGGCAGCACGGACGGGACGATATATTTGTAAATGGTCCGGCGATTGGCTGTTTTCGCGTCACCCAGGGTGCTGGGAGAGGCTTCGGCAAGCGTGATGCGCCTTGTCGGATATTTGGTGTGGGCCGGTGCCGAATTGTAATAAAATTTTGCAGGGGTCGCCTTATTGGCGCTGCCGAAACTCAATTCCCTGGCGCCTTGGCCAACATAAAGCGCCTCTTCCGGTGCGAGATCATAACGGGTGCCGTCGACAACCGCCCATCCGGCCCCCCCGATGTTGATCAGGCCGAGTTCCCGGCGCTGCAAGAAGAAATCGACGCCAAAGGCTTTGCCGAGAGAATCGGCAAAAGCAAGGCTGCCGCTGGTGGGCATAATGCCGCCGAAGACGATCCGGTCGATATGACTGTATGTCATCGTCAGTTCGCCTGGGCGAAAGACCTGTTCGACGAGAAATTCGCGGCGCAATCCCAGCGTATCCAGCGTATTGGCGTGATCACTGTGAATGCTTTGGCGGGTGTCCATTCAATATACTCCTTGGGTGTCATCAGGCCGGCGGGCGATTTCGGCAACATTACTGATATATTAGATATATGAAAAAGTCAATCGGACAGCCTCGGCGTTCCAATCCGTGTCGGCCCTCAGTCTCATTCATGAACCGTAAGACGTGCCGACGGCCGCAATAACGCGGCCGACG
>DATNIV010000017.1:0-4326 GCA_035604255.1 Telmatospirillum sp.
CGGTGGTTTGACCGCCGTTGCCCGCGCGTCCCCATATCCCCCTTGCGTGCGCCAAGGCGCCAAGACACAAAGAATCACTAAAATTTCTTGGCATCTAAGCGTCTTGGCGATGACACAATCGCCGGCACATTTATGGCCGCCATCAAATATGGAATTACGGCCATACGTGCACGCGGGCTTCTCTCCCGTCGCGGTTTCAGTTAACGTCCCGTCCGCATTGTCGGGGACCCTTGAGTTTCGCCCCCATGTCCGTTTGTCAGGAGCTTCATTCCGATGTCCGTCCTTCTTGCCGTCCTCATCGCCTTTATCCAAGGCGTGACCGAACTGTTTCCAGTCAGCAGCCTGGGGCATGCCGTCATTCTGCCGGCCGTTCTCGGACTGGGCATCGACCAGCGGGCTCCGGAATTTCTTCCCTTCCTGGTCGTCTTGCATCTCGGCACGGCCGCTGCCTTGCTGGCCTATTTCTGGCGCGATTGGGCGGACATCATTTTCGGTCTGTTCGGACGTCCATCGGCCCAGCGCGACGAAAGCCGGCGCGTGTTGGCTCTGATGATTATCGCCACGCTCCCTGCCGTCATCCTGGGATTTCTCTTCGAACACAAGTTGAAAAATCTGTTCGGCGTCCCGGTCATCGCCTCTGGGTTCCTGTTCGTCAACGGCTTCCTTCTGTTCTTCGGCGAACGCCTGCGGCGCCGGCAGACGTCCCTCAACGGGCAAAAGGAACTTTCCGAATTGAGTTGGAAAGGGGCGCTCGCCATCGGCTTTTGGCAATGCACGGCCTTCTTGCCCGGTATTTCACGGTCCGGCGCCACCATGGTCGGCGGCCTTCTGTCCGGTCTGTCGCATCGCGCCTCGGCGCATTTCTCCTTCCTGATCGCCACGCCGGTCATCTTTGGCGCGGCCATTCTTGAGGTGCCAAAGCTGCTGCATCAGTCCGCCGCTCCCGGCATGCTGTCCGTCTCCCTGATCGGCGGCGTCGTCGCTGGCTTCACCGCCTTTGCCAGCATTGCCTTTCTGATGCATTACTTCCGCAAGCATGACTTCGAGGCGCTCAATCCTTTCGCCTATTATTGCTGGCTTGCCGGAGGTGGCTCGTTGCTGCTGCTGTGGTTCGCGTGATCAGAACAAGTCATGACAAAATTTCTAGCGACGATCGTTGACTGGTGCTGGCGTCACTGCAAAGCGGTTGCATTCATCGCCCTGATTTTGACGGTCTTGCTGGCCGCCTTTGCAGCGACACATCTCCAACTCGACACGGACGAAAGCAAGATGCTCTCGTCCGATCTGCCGTTCCGCAAAGCCGAAAAGGCCTTCGATAAAGCCTTTCCGGCTGGAACAGACCTCATGGTGGTGGTCATCGACGCCCCCACCTCCGGTGCAGCGGAAGAGGCGGTCAACCGCCTCGCCGACCGTCTCGCCCCCCGCACGGACCTCTTCAAGACTGTCCGCCGCCCACCGGAAGACGTCTTCTTCCGCAAACATGGTTTGCTGTTCCTGTCCATCGACGCCCTGACCGATGTGTCAGATCGTTTGATCCAGGCTCAGCCGATGTTGGGCGCTCTGTCTCGCGATCCGTCGTTGCGCGGCATGCTCGGATCCATCGATCTGGCGCTGGAAGGCGTAGCCCGCGGTCAGATGGGCCTCGACGATCTGGCGCCCATGCTGGCCCGTCTCGACGAACCCGCGTCCGCCATCGCCGGCGGCGGAACCGCCGCGCCGCTATCCTGGCAATCTCTGTTCGGCGAAGCGGCGGCGCATGATCAACCCCGGCGTTTTCTGCTGACCCAACCGATCCTGCGCTACGATGATCTTGTCGCCGGCCATCAAGCCTCGGAAGCCATCCGGCAGGCGGCGACCGATCTGGGCCTCACGCCCGAACATGGCATCCGTTTGCGCCTCACCGGTCAGGTGGCTTTGGCCGATGCCAATTTCGCCACGGTGGCGGCCGGCGTCGAGATCTCCGCACCACTGTCTTTCCTGGCCGTCTCCCTGCTGCTGTTCTTCGCCGTACGCTCGGCCCGCGTCGTCGTCTCCATTTTGATGAGCCTGGTGGTCGGACTGGTGGCGACCGCCGCTTTCGCCGCGGCGACGGTTGGCACGCTGAATCCCATCTCGGTTGCTTTTGCCGTGATGTTCGTCGGTATCGCCGTGGATTTCGCCATCCAGTTCGTCGTGCGCTATCGTGACGAGCGGCACCAGCTGGGCGAACCCGACATCGCCATGAGGGCTACGGCAAAGGGCATGGCCGGGCCATTATCGGTGGCGGCGGTGGCGACCGCTGTAGGATTCTTATCCTTTTTGCCGACGGCCTACACCGGTGTTTCGCAACTGGGATTGATCGCCGGAGGCGGCATGATCATCGCCCTCCTGGTTGATTTCACGGTTCTGCCGGCTTTGCTCGCCTTGCTGCCGGCCCCTGCGGAAAAGGAAGCCGTTGGCCTTCCGCTTGCCGCTCTCGATGGTTGGTTGACCCGGCATTGCCTTGGCGTGGTCTGTGGCGCCGTCTTGCTCGCCTTGACCGGAGCGCTGCTGCTGCCCTTCCTGCCGATGGATTTCAACCCTTTGCATCTGCAAGACCCCAAGGATGAGGCGGTGTCCACGTTCCTCGACTTGTCGCACGATCCCGACAATGACGGTTATGCCGTCGATGTGCTGACGTCGTCGCGGGCGGCAGCGCAAACCTTGGCTGCTCGCTTCGATCCCTTGCCCGAAGTGGCGAGAACGCTCAGCATCGATAGTTTCATACCGGATCAACAAGACGAAAAGCTCGCGATTCTTCAAGATCTCGCGTCCCTGTTGGGGCCGACCTTGTCACCACCGACAATTCTACCGGCCCCCTCGACGGACGATCTGGTCCGGGCGCTGACGGCCAGCGCCGACAAATTGGACTCTGTCGCAGGAACCGACGCCCGGGCCAAAACTCTGGCTGGTCATTTGCGCCAGGTCTCCGGCCAGGGCCCCAAGGCGATCCTCGCCTTGCAGCAGTCGCTGACCAATGATTTGACCGGACAGTTGAAGGCCCTGCGTCAAATGTTGGCGATCGGACCGATCTCTTTTGCCGATTTACCGCCCGAACTCCTGCATGGTTGGGTCACCGACGATGGTCGCGCCCGGCTTCAGGTGGCCCCCAAGGCCAATATGGAGAACCGGACGGACATGACCCGCTTCGTCGAGAGCGTCCGCTCCATCGCCCCCAACGCCAGCGGCACGCCGATTTCCATCGAACAGTCGGCGACAGTCGTCATCCACGCCTTCGAACAAGCCGGCCTGTCGGCACTGATCGCCATCGCCTTGCTTCTCGGCCTGTTGCTCCGCCGTTGGCTGGACGCCCTTCTCGTTGTCCTGCCGCTGGTGATGGGCGCGCTCTTTACCGTCATCGGCCTGGTCATAAGCGGCATTTCCATCAATTTCGCCAACATCATCGCGCTGCCTCTGCTTTTGGGGATCGGTGTCGCGTTCAATATCTATTACGTTGTCAATTGGCGGGCCGGCGTGACCGGTCCGTTGCAATCGGCAACCACGCGCGCGGTCTTGTTCAGCGCGCTCACCACAGGCTCGGCGTTCGGCAGCCTGGCTGTTTCGCCGCACCTCGGAACCGCTTCGATGGGGCTGTTGCTGTTTCTCTCGCTGGGCTTGTCGGTGTTGACCACCTTCATCGTCATGCCGGCGTTTTTTGGTCTCCTGGCAAGGGTCCGCCGATGAGCAAACGACTCATCGTCACGGCCGACGATTTCGGCCGCGCACTCCCCGTCAATGAAGCCGTCGAGAACGCGCACACCAAAGGTATCCTGACGGCGGCGAGCCTCATGGTGACCGGCGACGCCGCCGAAGACGCGGTCGAACGGGCACGGCGTCTTCCCTCTTTGGCTGTTGGATTGCACGTCACCTTGGTCGATGGAAAACCGGCATTGCCCGCAGAACAAGTCCCTGACCTGGTCGAAGCCGATGGCTATTTCACCGACCGCTTGGTTTCTCTCGGCGTCCGAATATTTTTCAACCCGGAAACCCGCCGCCAGGTGAGGGCCGAACTGAGAGCCCAGTTCGAACTCTTTCGGGCGACGGGCTTGCCACTTGCCCATGTGGACTCCCATCATCACTATCACCTTCATCCGACAGTGTTCGATATCATGGTCGGTCTGGCTCGGGAATTCGGTGCACCGGCGATCCGCGTCCCCTGGGAGCCTCCGTCCTCGCCGCAAGGCGTTCTTCAGTCTCTCTTTCACCAACGACGGGTTCGCCGCATGCGGCGCAAACTGGCGGCGGCCGGCCTCCTGGCCAATGATCGAGTCTTTGGGATCGAGGGCAGTGGCGGCATGGATCAACGAC
>DATNIV010000018.1:0-3784 GCA_035604255.1 Telmatospirillum sp.
CGGACGCGACGACGAAATGCAAGCGGTGGTGGCCGCGTTTCAGGAATTCCGGGGGGCGTGATGGCGAAGCTATTCGATAAGGTTGTTATCGTCGGCATCGGCCATATCGGGGCGTCGCTGGCGCGGGTGATCAAGCGCGACGGATTGGCCGATCGTTTGGTGACGCTGGAGTCCAATCCCGAACACCGGGCCGTCGCCGTTGAACTGGGGATCGTCGATGCCGCCACGGGCATTGTCGCCGATGCCATTCAAGATGCTGATCTGGTGGTTCTGGCCACGCCGGTCGGTACCTTCGCGGACCTGACCGCTGAAATCGCCCCTCATCTGAAGAACGGGGCCATCGTCAGCGATGTCGGATCGGTGAAGATGGCCGTGTTGCGCGACGTCGGCCCCTTACTGCCCGCCGGTGTGCATTTCGTGCCCGGACATCCGATCGCCGGCACCGAGCATTCCGGTCCGACGGCGGGGTTTCCCGAACTGTTTCAGGGCCGGTGGTGCATCCTGACGCCGCCGGCCGGCACCGATGAGGGGGCGATCAAGAAAATGGTCGCCCTTTGGGAAGCGGCCGGTAGCACGGTGGAAATCATGGAGGCCAGCTACCACGATCAGGTGCTGGCGATCACGTCGCATTTGCCGCATCTGATCGCTTACACCATCGTTGGAACGGCCACCGACCTGGAAACCAGCTTGCAGCAGGAAGTGGTGAAATTCTCAGCCTCGGGCTTTCGCGATTTCACGCGAATCGCGGCCTCCGATCCGGTGATGTGGCGCGATATCTTCCTCAATAACCGGGAAGCCGTGTTGGAGGTGCTGCAACGCTTCACCGAGGATCTGACGGCGTTGCAACGGGCGATTCGCTGGGGCGAAGGCGACAAGCTCGAGGAGTTGTTCAGCCGGACCAGAGCCATCCGTCGCTCCATCATCGACGCCCGCCAGGCGTAAGGGGGACTCTAAGTCGGGGCGTGCGTTTCGGCGGCGGCGCTGACGATGATGTCGCCGAATTCGCGAAGGAAGACCGATCCCTTGACCGTGCGTTGGATCAAGACGCTGCGGCGGTCGGTGTCGTCGACCTTGCGCCTGATCAGGCCATATTCGCTCAATCGGTCGATGGCGCGAGTGATGGCCGGTTTCGAAATGTTGAGAGCCGTTGCCAGACCGCGCACCGTGTGAGGCGGCGCGGTCAAGTAAACCGTCAACACCAACGCCATCTGCCGGGCCGACAAATCGGGTGCCTCTCGGCGCACGCTTTCAACGATTGCGCCTCGCCAGAGGTCGAGAGCTTGAACTGCCTTGAGATCGACACCCATGATCCATCCGTTTCATTCCGCACACGAAATTAGCCGAGCCTTGCTTCGGCGGCAATCGTCATAAGGGGTATTGGCGTGCGATCATTCGATATAGGGCACGAATTGCCATGACCTCGCCCCCTTCCGGTCGACCGGGACGGGCCGTCGGATTCCAGGCGAAGATATCGAAATGTACCCACTGTGTCGCCGGCGAAACGAATTCCTGCAGGAATAAGGCGGCGGTAATGGCTCCGGCATGCGCGCTGTCGGAGGCGTTGTTGATGTCGGCGATCTTGCTATCGAGCAGGCGCCGGTAGTTTTTCCACAAGGGCAGGCGCCACACCGGGTCGTGTTCCTCGTTGGCGGCGGCCATAATTCCGGCGGCGAGATCGTCGTGGGGCGTGAACATCGCCGGCAGGTCGGGGCCGAGCGCCGTTCGCGCCGCCCCGGTCAAGGTGGCCATATCGATCAACAGGTCGGGTTTCTCGCGATCCGCCTCGGTCAAGGCGTCGGCCAGGATCAGGCGTCCCTCGGCATCGGTATTGCCGATTTCGACGGAGAGGCCCTTGCGCGATTTCAGCACGTCGGAGGGGCGGAAGGCACTTCCCGACAGAGCGTTTTCCACTGCGGGGATCAGCACCCGCAAGCGGACCGGCAATCCGGCTCCGATGATCATGGATGCCAATCCCAGCACATGGGCCGCGCCCCCCATGTCCTTTTTCATCAATTTCATGCTGGAGGCGTTTTTCAGATCAAGACCGCCGCTGTCGAAGCAGACGCCTTTGCCGACCAGGGTGACTTTGGGCGCCTGCTCATCGCCCCACAGCAGATCGATGAGGCGTGGCGCGCGGGGCGAGGCCCGTCCAACGGCGTGGATCAGCGGAAAGTTTTCCTGCAACAGCGCGTCGCCGACAATCGTGCGCAGTCGGGCCCCCCGGCGCTCGGCGAACGCGGCGGCTTCTTGGGAGAGTTCCTCGGGGCCCATGTCGGACGAGGGCGTATTGATCAGGTCGCGGGCCAGGCCGTGGGCTTCGATAGCGCCGGACACCTCGTCGCGCTGGGCGGTTGCCGGCCAGATCAGGCTTGGCCACTCTTTCGTCTTGCGTCCCAGGTAGCGGGAAAATCGATAGCAGGCCAAAGCCCAGGCGAGACTCGCCCAATTGGCCGCCGGCTGCGGAAGTTGTTCGTCGATGCGATAGGTTCCCTTGGGCAATTTGGCGGGCAATGAGGCCCAGCACCAGGGGTCGCTGTCGTCCCGTCCGAAAAGAACGCGGCTCAAGGCTCCCGTTTCGTCTGGTATCAGGCAGATGCTGCCCGTTTCGGCGGAAAAACCGGTGTTTTCGATCCATATGCGCGTAAGAGGGGGTTGTACAGCGACCCATGGTTTCCAATTTTCGCGGGTCAATGGAACGATGGGTGTCGCGGTCGTCGTTCCATCGTCGGTCAAATGCTCAAGCACGGTTCGCTTCCCTTAACGTTTGTCTCGAAATGGCGGCGGCGTTTCGGGACAAACGTTAACCCCGAGCGGCGCTTGATCCGTGGCGGTCGTATGGCGGTGGCGGCCATGACGGGTCGTGACGGTCTCGCACGACAGAATGGCCAAAAGCGGAGACCAAGGGAAGGGGGCGTATCGGAAATCTTGCCCTTTTCGTCGGGGCGACGGGATCGAGGCGGGATATGACCTCTGGGGCATCGTGCCAGTCTTGCCGCCGGGAACGACAACGCTATGATGCCCTCTCAAACCACCATGAGAAGGAACCGTCATGGGCAATCTCGTCCTCGTCATTGGTACCAAAAGCTGGTCGTCCTGGTCGCTCAGGCCGTGGTTGGCTCTCAAGCAGGCGGGACTGGCCTTCGAAGAGGTGTTGATCGAACTGCGACGGCCCGACAGCAAGGCCAAAATCCTGGCTCATTCGCCAAGCGGCAAGGTGCCGGTGCTGAAAAACGGCAGCTTGCTTATTTGGGATTCTTTGGCGATTTGCGAATATGTCGCGGAATTGGCCTGCGCCGTGCCTCTGTGGCCGGAAAACAAAGGCGCGCGCGCTGTTGCGCGTTCGGTCAGCGCCGAGATGCATTCTGGGTTTCCCGCATTGCGCCAGTATCTCACCATGGAGGCGGGGCAAACGCTTCCCTTGCCGGAGCTGCCGGCCGAGGCTTTGGCCGATATCGACCGGGTGCAGGAGATCTGGACCGATTGCCGCAAACGCTTCGGCGCGGGAGGGGACTTCCTGTTCGGCCGCTGGTCGAACGCCGACGCCATGTTCGCTCCGGTGGTGTTGCGGTTCCACACTTACGGCGTGCCTCTGGATCCCGTGTGCGCCGCCTATGTCGAGGCCGTTCTCGCCCTTCCCTCGATACAAGAATGGATTGCAGGGGCAACGGCGGAGCAATGACGCCATTGCCTCTCATCTGCGCAAACCGTCAAAATCTTTGCGCAACGCTTTCAGAGAGAAAATCGTTCCGGATCAGGGGCTGCGCAGTTCCAGCACGCTGAGGAA
>DATNIV010000019.1:0-2511 GCA_035604255.1 Telmatospirillum sp.
ACCAGTTTCACGCGCTTCTCGGCCGGGCCGAACCATTTTATGCCGAGTTGCTGACCAAGTTGGTCACGCGCTTTCGCGATGCCCAAAGAACCTGGATGGATGGCAGTCTCTTGCCGCGCCAGGAAAGCGCGGAAATGGGCCCCGGGTATGCGATGCTGGCCCGACACCGCGACATCGCCACCGCCTTGGAACGCGGCGAGATTGTCCCCTATCTCCAACCGATCGTCGACTTGAACAACGGTCAATGGCGTGGTTTCGAGGCCCTGGCCCGCTGGCGCTCACCGGAAAGAGGCCTCATTTCCCCCGCCGACTTTTTGCCGCTGGCGGAACGAACCGGCCTGATCCGCCATATCGATCTCCAAATCGCGGAATGCGCCATGCAGGCCGTTGCAACGATCAAAAGCGGAACCCTCCCCTATCTTCACATCAATTTCTCGGCCAGACATTTCAAAGACGACCGTCTGGTGCCGAAGATCCAATATCTCTTGGAAAAAACCGGATTGGCGGTAAGCCGCGTCCGCCTCGAACTGACCGAGACGCTCATGCTCGAAGATCCCGACAGATCGCTGCAGATCATGACCGATCTCGAAAACATCGGCGTCAAGTTGGCGCTCGACGATTTTGGAACGGGCTATTCGTCTTTAAGCGTCCTGCATCGCATGCCGATTCATGTCTTGAAAATCGACCGAGCCCTCGTCTCCGGCGTCTTGACCGATGGACGGCCCCGTCATGTCTTGCGCAATGTCCTGGCATTGGCCGGCGATCTCGGTATGGAAATCGTCGCCGAGGGCATCGAAGACGAGACAACCGCCGAGACTCTGCGGCAACTGGGATGTCGCGTCGGACAAGGCTTCCTGTTCGCCAGACCGATGCCCGTCGACGACGCCCTCTCGGCATGGCACAGGATGGCGCCGGCCCACGTCAGCTAGGGGCTAGCCAAACAAGGCCATCATCTCGCCAAGATTCCATGATCTTCTGATGGCACGCGGCAATCTAGCCGCTTAGAGCGCGATGACATCAGATCGGAACAGATCTGCTTCGGTCTGATGTCTGAATCGCCCTCTCATTTATTGAATAGGGCCGGATTCAGACGTTTGGCAGAATTGCTTCGGGATTTTCGCCAAACGACCTCCAGCTCTAGGAGGCTTCCATGTGTGCCGTCACCACTCGGATCAAGGCGATCTTGCTGTTGTGTGGCATCGCTCTCGGACTATCGGCTTGCGCGGTCTACGAACCGGCGCCTTACTATTATTCAGCACCGACCTACAGCTACTACCCGCCGGCCGGATACGGCTATTACGGCGCACCGGGCTACGCTTATAGCCCTTCCGTCGTGGTCGGCGGCGGCTGGTGGCATGGCGGCGGGCGGCACTGGCGTTAACGTTGCTGAATGGCGCTCAACTGCCAGGGGCCGTTCAAATGCCGGACCATCGTCCAAATCTCGTCCGATTCCGTTGAATGACTTGGATCGCCCGACAAAATTTCGGCCCCACCGGCGCGCAACATATAGTCGACAGCGCTCCATTTCAGGCTCACCGTCGCATAGTCCACGTTGCCCTCGCGCCAGGTCTCAACGATGTCCCCCTTCAACAGATGCACTTGCTCGACCCGGTTTTGCATCCCTTTCTGCCCGTTCTCCCGCAACTGCCCTTCCATATAGCCGGCAATTTCGGGAGTCGTCAGTCGACGCAAAGCAGGCACATCCTCCTGGCTCCAGGCCGCCTGGATATCCATCAGCAGACGTTCAAAGGTCGAAAGATCGGCATCGGAGAGGGCAAAACTCGGGAAGGCTTCCGGCGCGCGGGCCGGCGCGAGAGCGAGTCCGGCGCCATTGGACGGACGAAAATCGACCATCGGGGCGTTGCCCTGTTCGCGACGACGTCGAAAAAAGCCGATCGCCCAACGCACCAGAAACGCAATGATCAGCACTTGCAGGAGGAGGCTGAGCATTCCTCCGAATCCACCGCCGAACATATGTCCGCCAAACAACATCGCGCCGAGGCCGGCGCCGGCAAATCCCCCCAACAAACCCCCGACAAACGGATGACGTTGGAAAAATCCGGGAGCGGCAGGTGCCGCTTGCGGTTGCGGCGCCGGCGTCGGTTGATAGACCGGAGGCGCGGCAGGAGCGACGGACGGAGGCGGCGTAATGCTGCGCTCAATCGGTTTGCCGACGTTCGGCTGGAAGGTCTTCGAGCCACGGCTCCCCATGCTGGATCCGCCACCAGCCTTGGCATCCGCCACAGCCGGCACGACAGCCAGGGCGAGCGCCATGACAAGAGCAATAATCTTGATCCAACCCTGCTGCACCGGAGAGTTCCTTTTTCTATGAAACGACGGCTCGACTGACGGCCTTACATGTACAGGAGCCCCGCCGGAAGGTCAAAGCTCTCAGCGGCCAGGGCAATCAGGTGACCGTGCATCAAACGGATCTCTCAAGAACACCAGGTTCGACGGCGGCACCCGGAAATAACATAGTGGCATGATCGCCCGCCGCCGCCCGGCCGGCAT
>DATNIV010000020.1:0-4530 GCA_035604255.1 Telmatospirillum sp.
ACTGTTCGACAGCCACGATAGAGCGCGCTTTCAGGTGACCGGCTATTCCATCGGACCGGACGACAACTCCCCGCTGCGCAGGAAACTGGAAACCGCTTTCGAGCGTTTCGTCGATCTTCGTCCCTATTCCCACGCGGACGCGGCCGCCATCATCCGAGCCGACGCCGTCGATATCCTGATCGATCTGACCGGCTATACGCAATATGCCCGTCCGCAAATCCCGGCGTTCCGTCCGGCTCCGCTGCAGGTCAATTTCCTCGGCTTTCCGGGAACCATGGGGACCGACGTCATCGATTACATCATCGCCGACCCCGTCGTCCTGCCGATGGATCAAGCCTGTTTCTTCAGCGAACAGATCGTTCATTTGTCCGGCTGTTATCAACCCAACGACAGCCGGCGCATGATCGCCGAGCACACCCCGAGTCGAACCGACTGTGGCCTGACGGAAATCGGCTTCGTCTTTTGCTGTTTCAATAACAGCGTCAAAATCACCCCGGAGGTTTTCGCCGTTTGGATGCGCGTGCTGCGCGCGGTGCCCGGCAGCCTGTTGTGGCTTTTGGCCAGCAATCCGATCGTTCGCGACAATCTGCGGCGTGAGGCGCGAAATGCCGCGGTCGAACCTGATCGCCTGGTCTTCGCGCCCCGACGCCCCTTGCCCGAGCATCTGGCCCGTCATCGCCACGCCGACTTGTTCCTCGACACCCTGCCCTACAACGCCCATACCACGGCCAGCGACGCCCTGTGGGCGGGATTGCCGGTGCTCACCTGCACTGGGCCGACGTTCGCCGGACGCGTGTCCGCAAGCCTGCTGATGTCCGCAGGCTTGCCCGAACTGATCACCCAATCCTTGGCGGACTATGAAAATCTCGCGTTGCGCCTAGCCACCAACCCCGCGCTGCTCAACGCGCTCCGCCAGCGTCTGGCCGACAACCGTCGAACCACCCCGCTGTTCAATGGCGCCACTTTCGCCCGGCATCTCGAAACGGCCTTCGACATCATGTGGCGACGCTGGTGCGCCGGCCTGCCGCCTGAAGCGTTCACCGTCGACGAATAACGCTTGCCTGTCCGGCAAGACAGACAGCGACCACATTTTGCACGGTTAACGGCAAGTTTGGGTCATCATTACGCATTCCCGGTAAACGCCGAACGGCGGCTTAAAAAAATAGCGGTCGCCCGACGTTTCTGCCGCCAACTCAATATCCGGGCCATGACCGGCCGGTCACTAGTTTTTTCTTATCCTCAACACGCCTTGATTGGTTCGGATCACTTGCTGTAAGCGTCCATGATCTTCAGGTATTCTGGCGTTTTCTTGAAATCTTCGATGGCCTGACGCAATTTCGCGACGGTTTCATCCGGCGTTTTCAATGACGTGACGACCCAGAGCGGGTCTTTCGCGACAACAAAGTTTTCCTTGAGGACGTCTTTGGCTTCCGGAACGCCGGCCATTGCCATAACGGCCATATGTTTTTGCGCCAGCCAGCCATCGAGGTGGTCTGCCACCAGCATCTTTGCGTTTTGCTCTTCGGTTGGCGAACCGTGAACATTGCCCGCCATATCCCATTCTGCCTTGGCGCGCGATTCCGTGGATACGCCGAGCATCACGCCGATATTTTTATAGCTCTTCTTAATTTGGTCGAGCGAGGATACCGCAGGCGAATCTTTTTTCGTGTAAAAGATTGTGGTTTCGTCGAATAGAGGTGCGATCCACTTAACTGTCGGTTCGCGCTCTTTCGTGCGCAGATAGGTGAACAAAAGGCTGTTGGGAGTTTCCATCGCGTTGACTTGCACGCGTTTCCACGACTGGTCTTCCATAGGCTTCACATAATCGAGGCCCGCCTTTTTCAAAGCGCCGACGACGATTTCCATAGCGATCCCCTTCGCAGGAACGCCATCTTTTTCGACGGATATGGTGTAGGGAGATATGGAGGGGGAGGATTCAATAATGAATTTTTCTTCGGCGCGCGCGGAATGTGTCACCATAAAGCAAGCAAGCACGAGAGCAAGAATGCGGAAAGTTTCGTTGCGAATGGTCATGACGCCTCCTCGTTTTATTGAACGTCTACCGACATACCCGATATTTTTCAGATGGCCGACCTATTCGCCAACGCTTCTAGACTGAATTCCCCATAAGCCATAAGCGTATCAGAGTCCCGCAGTATGGTAAATAATTTTTACCAATAGATAAAATATGGGAAATTTTAATACATTTTCCAGGTGGGCCATTTGATCAGCCTTCCCTCTACCAGAGAGCATGCCTGGGAAATTCGGACAGGAAGCGGCTCTTCACTCAGGGGAAAATACTACCGACGGCTGAATCCTGTATCAGCCGAATACCGGCGGAATCGCAAGGCCGGAAGGTCGGTTTGGGTCAACTCTTGCCGATATTGGCGGGATCGGCGCGGACCGCCGTTGACCCTATATGCAGGGGGGCCGGCCTTAACCGGATAGGCAAGGAATAACGCACCCCCAGAAAATAAAATCACCACAGAGGCACAGAGAACGCAGAGGAATCAGGACCTATTTTATATTGAGCGACCACTCCTGATGGTGGTCGCGAACAGCTTTCCAGAACGTGGAAACCTCTCTGCGTTCTCTGTGTCTCTGTGGTGAATTGTTCTGCCTTCACTCGGCGGCGACGAAGGCATGTCCCTCGCGGCCATGCATATAGCCGTTGGCGAATTCCACATCGGGCGGCGTCACATCGGACAGTTGTTCGCTGGCGTCCAAGGCGCTGAGTTCGCCGTCCAGCACGCCGCGAAACAGACGCGCCACGCCGACCATGTCGCAATCTTGCGGCCACAGACGGAACCGCTGAATGCCGGCTTGGCGAAGCGCCGCCATCTCGCCCAAAAGATTGACATAGCGGCAGGACATGGTCTGCGTCCCGTTGACCGTGAGGAAGGGTTTGCCATCCATGGTATCCACCGGCATGCCGTCGGGATCCAGGGCGCAGACATAGTGGCAGCCGTCTTTGTGCAGATTGCGCGAACGGGCATGGTAGCACCGCGCCGAAAGGGCCAAAGGCAATCGTCCGAAGGCCTGGACTTCGATCTCGGCCAACACTTGTGCCGCCAAAACCGCCACTGTCGTCGCCGGCAGTTCGGCCGGCAGACAAACGCGCTGGGCGCCCCGTCCAGCCAGATAAGCCAGCGTGTCCTCGTTATAGACATTGACGAAAGGACCGATCATATGCGGACGCCCAGCCAGATCGGCGGCGATCGCCAGATCGTTGGCCTCGACCATCAGATCCCCCGCATCGGCCGCCAGAACGCGCATGCTGTCACGCTCGCGCTCGGACATGACCAGCGCCAACGAGGACAAGATGACCTCCTTGCCCGCCGCCGTCAGCCGATCGACCACCTGCTGAAAATGGGCCGCAAAAAACGGCTGTCTTTTCGAGCAGACGACTTCTCCCAGATGCACGGTGTCAACCGGCGCTTCGTCGGCCACGCGCAGGTAGAAGTCACGCATGACCTCCGGTTTCCAATGGAACAGCAGCGGCCCGAGCGAGAGTTTCGCCTTATTGTCGCTCATCGCCAGTTCCTCTCATAGGCGCCGGCGGTTTGGCGACCGCCCTCGGTCACGTCTTCGAGATGCAGATCCGGCGGTGTCTCGCCGCGGCCGATGGCGTCCACCGCCAAGCGAAAGGCGCGAACCACATTGGTCACATAGGCCCGGCCGCGTTGCCGTCCCTCGATCTTGAACGCGCGGACGCCGGCGGCGATCATTTCGGGCAAGATCGACAAGGTGTTCAGCGACGTCGGTTCCTCGAACAGATAATTCAACCGGCCATCGCTTTCGAAACGCCCTTTGCACAAGGTCGGATAACCGGCCGGCTCGCCGGCGCCGAAGGTGTTGATGGTGAAGCCGCCCAATTGGCTGACCACCTTGTCGCCCTTTTCGATGTAGCGCACATGGCTGGCCGGGGAACAGGCGCCATTCATGTTCGGCGACTTTCCGGTGGCATAGGACGAGAGCGCGCACCGCCCTTCGGCCATGACGCACAAGCCCCCGAAAATGAACACCTCCATCTCGACCGGCACAGAGACACAAAGGTTGGCGATTTCCGGCACGGTCAGCACCCGAGGCAAGACGGCCCGCCGGATGCCGAATTCCTGGTGATAGAAGCGAATGGCTTCGGCCGAAGACGCCGACGCCTGCACCGACAGATGCAGCCGCAAGTCGGGATGTTTGCGCGCCGCATAATCGCACAGGCCGAGATCCGCCACGATCACCGCGTCCACCTTCAAGCGCGCCACATCGTCGATGGCCTGGTGCCAGATCTCCGGCTGCCCGGCCCGCGGAAAGGTATTGATGGCCACGAAAACCTTGGCACCATGGTCGTGCGCATAGGCCAAGCCTTCGGCCAACTCGGCGCGGCTGAAATTCAGGCCGGGAAAGTTCCGCGCGTTGGTTTCATCGCGGAACCCCAGATAAACGCAGTCGGCACCGGCATCGACCGCCGCCCGCAACGCCGCCGGCGTTCCGGCGGGACAGACCAACTCGACGGCCGGCGGCGACGTCGTCATG
>DATNIV010000021.1:0-4097 GCA_035604255.1 Telmatospirillum sp.
CAGTCCGATAATGAAGATCATGACCATCAGAATTGGCAGGCTGAGCTTCACGCCCATGGCCGCCACGCCGAGAGCGATGGCCGCGAGAGCGCCGATAAACAGGACCCAGCAGACGACACGATGCTGTTCCCACTTGTCCATGGCCCAGCCGATGAAGATGTTGCCGACCGTGCCGCCGACTTGTCCCATGGCGCCGATCAGGGCGGCGTCACCCACGCTGAAGCCGACGTCCTTGACCAGGGTCGGCAGCCAGCTGTTCATCAGATAGACGGTGACCTGCGCGCAAAAGACGCCGAGCCACAACAGGACGGTCACCTGCAGATAGGGCGGCGTGACGATGCGGACGAACGGCACCTTGCTTTTGACCACCGTTTCATTGACGAACTCGGTGTTGGGACCGGCCTTGCCGGGTTCGATCTTGTTGACGATCTTGACCAGATCGCCGTGGCGTTCGGGATGCAAGGAGAGAAAGCGCGGCGATTCCGGCAGCCAGAAATAATACACCACCGCGAAGACCATCGGCACAATGCCGCCGACGATCAGAATCGACGGCCAGCCATAGCTGGCCAACATGCCGGCGCTCAAGAAACCGCCAGCGGCGGCCCCGACGGTGAAGCCACAGTAGGTCAGGGTGACGAAGACCGAACGATGCCGCCAGGGTGCGAACTCGGACATCAAGGTGCCGGTGTTCGGCTGCGAGGCGCCCAAACCCAAGCCCGTCAGGAAGCGCATGATCACCAGCATGGTCAAGCTGGTCGACCAGGCGGTGGCAAAACTCATGATGCCGAAGAACATGACCGAACCGATGATGACCTTCCGCCGGCCGATGCGATCGGCGATCGGTCCGCCGCAAAAGGCGCCGGTGGCCAGGCCGAACAAGCCGGCGACCAGGGCTGGGCCCAAGGCTTCGCGGGTCACATGCCAGTCGTTGATCAAAGAAGGAAGAATAAAACCGATGGCGACGATATCGAAGCCGTCGCAAATCAGGACGGTGAACGCCAAGAGGCCGACGCGCCATTGAAAGGCGCTGACCGCGCTATTGTTCAAAAACTCTTGAAGATTGATGCGGGTTGCGGGTCCCGCCGTCTGTGTGGACATCTTCTTCCTCCATATTACGTTATTTTCGTTTCGCGTTCGGTTGCCCCAACGCCGCCCAAGCTTTCTGCTCTTTCAGGCACTCTTCATTCGTGGGAGGCGAGTCGAGCCGGTCACGCACAAATGTTTCAACATATCCGGCGCCAGGCGCCACCAACCTCCAAAAATACCTGAATGTTGGACGGAATTTTTCGTCCATCTCGATCTTGGCAAATTGACGGGGTCTCGTCAATCATCGTTACATTGTTGGACGGAAAATTCCGTCCAACAAATTACCCAGTCGATTTGCCCGCAAAATCGCGGGTGACGCGAGTGCTGGGCAGGGGCGGCGACGAAGCCTTTCATCTTGACTCGCTTCTGAATCCGTTCGACTGTCGCCAAACTGGGTAGCTTGATTGAATAACGCGATCTTCGGGGGTTTCGGACATCGTCCGTGTGCTGCATGACCAAGACATCTTTGCCTCACAGTCACGCGTCAGAAAATTTCCCTCCTGTTTCAGCCACTGTCTCTCCGAAATCCGGAGCGGGTCGCAAACTCGATCCTGATGGCACCAGGCGCGAGATTTTGCGCGTCGCCCGCGCTGAGTTTGCCGAAAAGGGGTTCAGCGGCGCGCGCATCGATGAAATCGGTGCGCGGACGAAGACCGCGAAGCGGATGATTTACTATTACTTCGGTAACAAAGAGGGCCTTTATGTCGCTGCCCTCGAACAAGCCTACGCTGACATCCGGGCTATGGAAACCACGCTTGATCTCGAGCATCTGGCTCCCGATGTCGCGATGTGCCGGCTTATCGATTTTACCTTCGACTATGAACAATCAAACGACGACTTTGTTCGCATTATCAGTAGTGAAAATATCAATTACGCACAATACCTCAAGCAATCCCCCAATCTGAGGGACCTGAACAGCAACATTTTGGTGAGTCTCTCTCGGGTTCTTGAGCGAGGATACGCGGCCGGCGTTTTCCGGCGTATCGTGGAGCCTCTTGATCTCCATCTTGTGATCATCAGTATTTGCTACAATAGAGTATCGAACCGTCACACGTTTTCGGCGATTTTCGACTGTGATCTGGCAAGCCCGGTCGTTTCGGAGCGTCACAAGAGGATGATCCGAAACACCGTCCTCAGTTACCTGTGCAGCGACGAAGTCCACCCTGGCGTCGATTCGGTGGAGAAGTAGAAAAAGTTCGGAAGGGCGGTGTCTTCGGTCGTTGGCATTGAAGGCGATGATCCTGGACAGTGGCGCGACCATCTGTGATGATTTGCGTTGGACGCTGGCGTTCTTCAGCCGTCTTCGGGGGGCAGGCGTGGTTGTCGCTGTCGGGCACGTCGTCTTGTCTCATCTCAGTCCATCTTGGAAGGATACGGCCGGTCGATGCCATACCGCGGTTTTCTGATGCAAAGAGAGGCGTCATGAGTCGTCTCACCGGGACTGGCGTGAAGCAAAGTACTCGCAAGTTGGATCCCGAGGGAACCAAACGCGAGATCTTAAAGGAAGCGCGGGCCGAATTTGCCGAAAAGGGCTTCAGTGGTGCGCGCATCGACGAGATCGGCGCTCGCACCAAGACCGCCAAGCGGATGATCTATTACTATTTTGGCAATAAGGAAGGGCTCTATATCGCGGCCCTTGAGGAAGCCTACGGCGAAATCCGTGCCTTGGAGCGAACGCTCGAGCTGGATCATTTGTCGGCGGACGATGCGCTGTGCCGGTTGATCGATTTTACGTTTGATTATGAACAGTCGAATGTCGAGTTTGTTCGGCTTATCAGTTGTGAAAATATGAACTATGCCAAATACATTAAAGGTTCAAAAAAAATTCGAGAAGTGAATAGTAATGTTATTGAAGAGGTCTCAAAAATTCTTGATCGCGGATTGGCGGATGGAAGTTTTAAAAGAAAAGTTCCGCCGGAAGATGTGCATTTTATGATCAGTTCTCTTTGTTTTTATAGAGTGTCCAATCAGTACACATTTTCAGAGATATTCGGTTGCGATCTCGCTTCGCCAGAAACGTCGGCGCGCCACAAAAGCATGATCCGCAACGCCATTCGAAGCTATCTGCGGAGCGTCGAAGATCACGATTAGAGCGGTTTGCGACCAGACGGACTCACCTTCAGGTCTCGTCCCACCGGGATCGGGTGGTCCGAAGGATTGCCGGGGCAAGTCCGGCAACGATGGAAAATGAATCCAGTCTGATCGCACGACGCTCCTAATCGTCGTTTTCGGGAATCCAGCGCTCCGTGTTGAACGCGGCGATCACCATCGATAGCACCGCGCTGGCGACGATGAAGGTGGCCATCGAAACCGGCAGTCCCCAACTCGGCGTGACCAGGGCAATCACATAAGGCGCGCCGACACTGAGCGCCGTCATGCCATAGCCCACGCCCACACCAATGCCGCGTCGAGCAGAGGGAAAGCGCCGCGACAGATACATCGGTGTTATGCCGAAAATGCTGTTGGCCACCAGACCCATCAGCACCGCTCCCACCGTCATGGCCACGGCGCTGTCGTTGAGGACGTAGAGCAGCGTTGCCGGAATGGTTATCAGTAGATAAGTCACCAGCGTTCGGCGTTCGCCGAAGCGCTGTACCAGCCGTCCGGCGAGAGGTTTGCCGATGATGGACGCCACCGAATAGGTCGCCACATAGGGGAATACCTCGGCTGGAGTCAAATGACGTACGGTGATCAGGAAGGTCGGATAAAGCGAGAAGATCGACCACAGCATGAAATTGATGACCGCCATGAAGGCCCATCCCTGCAGCACGGCCGGCGTCACCTTCAGCTTTTCCACAACCTGTTGGCGATGCCGTCCTGCCAGCCAGACCGGGGACTCCTTCACATGCGTGGCGACAAAGATGGCGAGCAGCGACGGCAGCACGCCAATGCCGAACATCCACCGCCAGCCCACCACGGGGAAGACGACGCGAAACACCAGTGCGGCAAGCAGGAACCCCACCTCATAGCCGGCCATCATGATGCCGGAAGCGAGTGGGCGCGCCGAGGCG
>DATNIV010000022.1:0-11305 GCA_035604255.1 Telmatospirillum sp.
ATGCTTTCCGGCTGCACCATCAGACCAAAACCGGCCATCGCCGCCGCCCGCAAGCCGGCCAAGCCACCGCAGGTACAGACGATCCGCCAGGCCATGCCAACTCGATCGAGTGCCTCGATGGCCATCGCCCGCGTAATGCTGGGGGGCGGATACATGACCAGCGACAGAGGCCGTTCCGGCTCGATATGACCTCGTTCGCGACCGATCCAGATCAATCGTTCCCGGCGCACCAATTCCCCCCGATCGTCGCCCAACCGCCGTTTCGCCAACACCAGATCCATCTGGCCGGCATCCAGGATCGCGTAAAGTTCGCCACTCAACGCCACGGTCAATTCGAGATCGACCGAAGGATGCTGGCGGACGAAGTCGTAGAGAACGTCCGACAAGCGGCTTTGCACGAAATCCTCGGTCGCCCCGAAGCGCAATCGCCCCCTGAGATCCGATGCGGCGAAATGCCGTCGGGCCCGTTCGTTGGCCGCCAAAATGCCGCGCGCCAGATCGAGCATCGCCTCTCCGTCGGAGGTCAATTGCACGTGATGTGTGTCTCTCAGAAACAACCGCCGTCCGACCACCGCTTCGAGACGGCGGACATGCTGGCTGACGGTCGGCTGGCCCAACCCCAGACGGCGTCCCGTTTCGGTAAAGCTGCGGGTCTGCGCCGCCATGACAAACGTCAGCAACACTACGGGATCGAACATCGATCATCCTCGGTTATCGCAAAACGCAATAACATTAATCATGCTTAGTGGACTTCACAATGGCGCGATAATTCGCCAATGTGCGCCTTTCTCATACCGGAGCCTGACACCATGAGTGCGCTTGCGCGTTTGCGTCCCGATAATTTCACCCTGGCCTTGGTGGGGGTCGTTTTGTTGGCGACCCTGCTGCCCTGTTCCGGGCAGTTTGCCGCCGACTGGGGAATAGCGACGCAAGTGGCCATCGCCTTGCTTTTCTTCCTGCATGGCGCCCGGCTGTCGCGCCAAGCGGTGTTTGCCGGCCTCATCCATTGGCGGCTGCATCTGACGGTTCTCGCCTTCACCTTTCTGATGTTCCCCCTGCTGGGTTTGCTGGCGACCGCCTTG
Organism: Telmatospirillum sp.; assembly: GCA_035604255.1. Lineage (GTDB taxonomy): Bacteria > Pseudomonadota > Alphaproteobacteria > Rhodospirillales > Magnetospirillaceae > Telmatospirillum. The sequence continues at coordinate 1,083 of DATNIV010000022.1, forward strand.
CCCTCTTCGCTCCTCTCGCCATCCCTTGGTCTCGGCGTCCTGTTCCTGTGTTGCCTGCCATCGACCGTGCAATCCTCCATCGCCTTCACCTCGATCGCCGGCGGCAATGTCCCGGCTGCCATTTGCAGCGCCTCGGCCTCCAGCCTGATCGGCGTGTTCTTGACGCCCCTGCTGGTCGGACTGCTGATGAGCGCCAATGGCGGCGGCGTCTCGCTCGATTCCATCGAATCGATCGTCATGCAATTGCTGGTTCCCTTTATCGCCGGGCAGATCGTCTACCCCTGGATCGGCGCCTGGGCTCTACGCCACAAGAAAATGCTGGGTCTCGTCGACCGCGGTTCGATCTTGATGGTGGTCTATGGTGCCTTCAGCGAGGCCATCACGCATGGCTTATGGCATCAATTGACGCCCGCCAGCACGGCAAGCATGATTCTGGTCAATATTCTGCTTTTGGGCATTGCCTTGGTGACGACCACCTGGACGGCGCGTCGCTTGGGCTTCAACCGTCAGGACGAGATCACCATCGTCTTCTGCGGCTCCAAGAAAAGTTTGGCGGCCGGCGTTCCCATCGCCAATATCCTCTTCGCGGGCCACGCGGTCGGCATGATCGTGCTGCCTCTGATGCTGTTTCACCAAATTCAGCTGATGGCTTGCGCGGTCATTGCCAAACGCTACGCGCAGCGCACGGAACAAGCGGCCGAATAACCCCGCTCTCGCACAAAAAAACACCCGCCACACGGGGGGAGCGGACGGGTGTCAAGGGATGCCTAAGAGAGGGTCGCCGATCTCCTAAAAGAGCAACGACGGTTGAATGATAGACATAATTAATCAATCGATCAATGCAAATCATTCTCAGGTAGCGATGTATTTCCATCCTCGCCCACACGCTCGGGCGACGCGGTCGGATCATCCGCCTCGACGTCGAACGCCCTGGTCAGCAACGCCTGAATGGCCTCTTGCGACAGATCCCGGGTAATGAAGACGATTCGCGTCCGCCGGTCGTCGTCGGGCCACGCCGGCAACATGATGGGGTCATGAAACAAATGCTGGACGCCGTGCAGGATCAACGGCCGGTCGCATCCTTCGGCGTTCACGATGCCTTTGACCCGCAGCAGATTCTCGCCTTTCAGCGAGATCAGCACTTCGATGGCCAAGACCAAAGGCTGCCAAGCCAATGGCTCGTCGAAGGTCAAGACGAAGGAAGAGATATTGTCGTCGTGGCGCGCGCCGTGCAAATGGTGAACGGCATGATCATGATGGTGGTGAGACGGATCGTGACAATCGGCGTCGCACGCCCCTTGATGCCCGGAGGCATTGGCCACCGCTTCGTCGTTCAGCCAACGCGCGACATCGGGGATCCGATCCTTGCCGGTGAACAGACCGCAATCCAGAATAGCTTCCGGATCGACCTTTCCATGGCTGACCGTCAACAGGCTGGCCGCCGGATTGAGTTCGGCCAGACGAGCGCGTAAAACCTCGACCGCGATCGGATCGGCGAGATCCTGCTTGGTCAGCAACAGCCGATCGGCCATCGCCGCCTGTTTGACGGATTCGCGACTGCGGTCCAGAGTCTTGCTTCCATTCACCGCGTCGATCGTGCAGACGACGCCATCCAGACGATAACGCGCGCCAATCAGCGGGTCGCTCATCAAGGTGTGGAGAATCGGCGCCGGATCGGCCAGGCCGGTGGTTTCGATGAGCACACGCTGGAACTCGGGGATCTCTCCCTTCACCCGCTTCAGGAACAGATCGCCGAGGGCGGTCACCAGATCGCCCCGCACCGTGCAGCACAAACAGCCACTGTCCAGCAAAACCACCTCTTCCGAGAGATGCCGAACCAGCAGATGGTCGATTGCCACTTCGCCGAACTCGTTGATCAGCACGGCGCAATCCTTGAGCAACGGCTGATGCAGAAGATGATTGAGCAAGGTCGTTTTCCCGCTGCCCAAAAATCCGGTCAGAATGGTAATCGGCAGAGCCGCATGGGCTGCCGCCAGCAAATCGTCGCTCATTGGCCGTAAAGCTCCGTCGGAGAAACGAGAACCGGAGAAATCTCGGTCAATCCCTTCGGGCCGACCTCGGTGAAAAAACAGTCGCGATGGCCGGTGTGACAGGCGACACCCTTTTGGTCGACCTTCAGCAGAAGAGTGTCGCCGTCACAATCGATCAGAAACGACACCAGCCGTTGTTGCTGCCCCGAGGTCTCGCCTTTGCGCCACAAAACGTTTCGGGACCGGGAAAAATAGCAGACATGCCCGCTCAGCAAGGTCTCTTCGACCGCCTCGCGATTCATCCAGGCCATCATCAACACTTCCCCGCTGTCATGCTGCTGCGCGATGGCGGGAACCAGACCATGGGAATTGAATTTAATGGCGGCCAGCGCCGCAGTGGGATCGATCACGTCGGAACCTTTTTTCAAAGAGCGAAGTACGACCATCCTTGATGACCCGGTGCCGGGTCGCTTGTCAATGCCGCAAGATCATCCTGGTCACACCAGCTCCCCCCGACTCCCTTGGACTTCTGTTGCCGTAATACTATAACATTTTGGAAATTGTTGGGATCGATTCGCCATGCATCATGACATCGACCATTTTCCGCCTCCGGCTCACGATCATGACGATTGCGTGCGCAATGCCCTCGATGTGGCGACATCCCATTGTGAACGGCACGGCGCCAGATTCACCGCCCTGCGGCGCCGAGTCCTCGAACTGGTGTGGACCAGCCATGAACCGGTGGGTGCCTATGCCTTGCTCGATACCCTGAAGACCGAAGGCCATGCCGCCGCACCGCCGACGGTCTATCGCGCCTTGGACTTTCTGATTGACCAAGGCCTGGTCCATCGCCTGGAACGGCTCAACGCCTTTGTTGGCTGCCCGCGGCCCGATTCCTCTCATTCGGCGCATTTCCTGATCTGCACCGACTGTGGCCGCGCGGCTGAAATGCTTGATGACCCCGCTCTCGACAATGCCTTGCAGAAGGCCGCCGACGCCCTGGGCTTCAGCGTTTCCCGCCGCACCATCGAAGTGGAAGGGCTCTGTCCCGATTGCCGCAGAAAAATCGCGGATCCTAAATTCGATGCCGAGAGGGCGCTTAATGGTTGAATATCGAATGACTCACTTGGTCGCCGATCTTAATCCGTAACCGATCCGACGTTCCGCCGTTCAACTCCAACACCGCCCGCACCGACCCCGGTGAGGGAATGACCTCCAACGATAAAGGCACCGTCCGTTCGGCAATACCGGCGATCGTTCCCTCCGCGCCGATAAAAAGCATATCGAGGGGAATCAACGTATTCTTCATCCACATGGCCACCGGCCGGTCCATGCCAAAATTGAACAGCATGCCGCTATCGGCCGGCAAACTCGCCCTGTTCATCAAGCCACGCTCCATTTCTTCGGAGGTTTGCGCCAATTCGACGTTAAACGGCAGCGATCGGCCATCGACAGTCTTGATGATCAGACGCGCGTTGTCCGCTGCCGAGACGGACAATGGCAGCAAGACGAACAGCAGAACGAGAAAACGAAAAAACGGCATGGCCTTATCGCACTCCTCAGGAACGGCGTTTGGCGGGACTGTGCCGCTCTGTCCTGCCGAGTGCAACTCCTATCACCCGACTGGCCGTCATCTCTGAAACATTGGTAGATAAAGTGACCCAAACTCTTCAAGAGAGCTTCACACATTTTCCCCGCCTCTTATGCGACAACTGCGACGCCCTTTAAGGGAAAACCATCAAAGCATTATTCAACCCAGACGACGGAGGCAGCCGTGATCAAATATCAAGCGGACGTGGAAAGACTTTGCGCCATCCTCATGGCGGAAATCGAAGGTCACCGCATCGACCGGAACGAAGTCCATCATTTGGTGCACCGGCTGATCGACCAATGCCCGGAGATCAAGACGAGCTTGCGCATGATCGCGCAGCGCCTGACTCCGCAAGCCCAAGCGGCCGCCTAACCCGTGTCTTTCTAACGCTCTCGCGGTTTCGACAGCACGACGCGGTCGATCGGGAATAGGCGATGTGATAGTGCTGGAGCGTTCCCGGCCCCGACCCTGAATATGGTTGGGACGAAAGGAATGTTCCGCGAGGTCCCATGCACCGCCTTTTCGCCGCCCTTTTGTTGATCATCGTCTTGCCGGCCTGCGCCGACACCGCCAGCTCTCCCTGGAGAGCGCCGCTCGCTCAAAACCATCCCCTGGTCGGCCGCATTTGGCTCACCGGGCCTGGGCGCTTCGTCGACGAGACGGACCTCGCCACACATCTGAGCGAGGCGGACTTCGTGCTCTTGGGGGAACGGCACGACAATCCCGATCACCACCGGCTGCAAACTTGGGCGCTCACCCAAATCGTCGCGGCGGGCCGACGCCCCGTGGTCGCCTTCGAAATGATCTCGCCTGAGCAAGCGCCGGCTTTGCAGCGGCATTTACAAGACCATCCCGGCGATGTGGCCGGATTGGCCGAGGCCCTTGATTGGCAGCATGGCAATTGGCCGGATTGGCTCTTCTACCAACCGCTGTTCGCCGTGGCGATCCAAGCGAACTTGCCCCTGCGCGCCGCCAATCTGCCCCAAGGGACCCTGCGAACGATCGTCCGAGGACAACCGCTTCCCGTCGAAACGCAACGGTTCTACCGCTTGGACCAAGCCCTCGCCCCGGCCTTGGTCACGGCCATGGCCGAGGAAATCCGACAATCCCACTGCCGACAGCTCCCCGAACGGGCGATTGCGCCGATGGTCGATGTGCAACGCGCCCGCGACGCGGCGATGGCCCATGCGATGGCGGACGACACGCCGAACGGCGGCCTCTTGATCGCCGGCGCCGGTCACACGCGCACCGACCGCGGCGTACCGATGCAACTGGCGGCTCTGGCGCCGCGCCGCACTATCTTTTCCCTCGCCTTCGTCGAAGTCGCCGACGAGCAAACCGATCCCGCCGCCTATGGCGAAGCCTTTGGCGCGCCGGAACTCCCCTTCGACGCCATCTGGTTCACCCCACGCGCCAGTGACGATGACCCTTGCGCCGAGATGATCAATTTCATGAAAAAGAAGACGGAAAAGGAACAGGCTGGAGAAAAAAACAAGGAATAGGCGGCTAAAGCAATTTGCGATCGAGTTGAGTCACGCCCCGTTTTTGTCACCCCCGGACTTGATCCGGGGGTCCATGGATTGCCGAATCAAGTCCGGCAATGACGGAGCAAAGAAATCCAATCAAATCGCGAAATGCTTTACTCCTCGGCCTCCGCCTGTTCCTTCGCTCTTTTCAGCTTCAGCCAGATTTCGGCTTCGAGACGTTTCAACTGCTTGTCGAAATCCTCGATCCGCTCGAAGCGCTTTTCCCGCGCCACCGTCCGATAGCGGGTCGCCATCCGGCGAAAGGCGATTTCGCCCAACACGCAGAGCGCCACAAACCCAGCGCCGGTAAAGATCTGCGCCGCCATGGTCCCATAGTGGCGATCGACGGTCAGCGCCGTCCCCCAAAAACCAATGGTGACCACCGTCGAAACACCAAGAAGAATCAGTCTCTTGCCGGTTGCATCGTGACGGCTCCGTTCCAATTGCCGCTCGAAATCGGTAAAGGCGTTGAACAATTCGGCGCGGGCCAAGGCCTGCCATGTCTTGAACGACATGCCACGCTCGGTCTTGCCTTCACGAATGAGGCTTTCGAGCTTGCGAACCAGATAATCAGCGCGTTGTTCAGGTGACGGACCAGCCATGGGCCGAACGCTAGCCAGCTATCGCGATCGGAGCAAGCGATTTTCGGGCCATGGGTCTTGTCAGGGCAATCGGGCGATCGCCCTATGATTTCTTGGGCGATGTCTTGACCGGCGGCATCCACTTCTGGACCGAAACCGGCGAACCGTTTTGCGACCGCATCAACCGCGGACGCAGAATCTGATCGACAGGGGGGGGCGCGACCATGTCGGCAGCGGTTTCCTCGGGCATCGTCGGCATCTTCTTGCCATAAAATGCGACCATCATCTTCAAGGTGATCTCGGACCCGACACCCAACGCCAAGGCAGCGCCGTAAGGGGGATGCGCGTTGACTTGCCGGCTGAGGAATTCCGCCGAATGATTGCCGAAACGCCGCCAGATCCCCTCCAGAAAGTGGGTGACGATCTCGGGGAGCGCCTTCGCTTCGATGGGCGGCCGCTGAATGGCGCAGGCGCGAAACACATTGGGTTCGATCGGCCCGAATTCATCGGCCACGAAGATCGCCGGCATCAGCTTGCGCCCGTTGTAGGCCACGGCGAAATAGGCCTGCGCCAGAAACATCAGACGATGCAGCTTCTGCGGTTGAAGATATTCATCGTCGTCCAAGGCGCGATCAATGAACCAGTAAGCGACATCAAAGCTCGATGGGGCGGCAGGCGATGCCATCGGTTCTCCTTTTCTCGATCCGCCCCCATTCCTCATGCGTCGCAGGGATGTCCAGGCGCCGAATTTCGAAAAAACGCCATGGCGAAGGCGTTCCTCGAGTGCGATGGAGTGTACTTCGGATTTGCGGAGATTTGCACCCTCGGCATCGGCATATTGCACCTCGCCGCTGTCGCCCACAAACGCAACCGCCTTGCGAAAACAGCGCTTTGATATAGGATTCAGGGGCAATCAAAAGGGGAAAACCACCAATGAAACGAATAGCTATAGTGTGCCTTTCACTGATTCTGGGCGCCTGCGCGTATAAACATGAGCCCGTGTACAACGTGGATGATCCCGTGCCGACCGCAGTGCAGTCCATGCCGCTGGACAAGATCGAGAGGTTGATCGTCGAGGCTGGGCAGACCCGTGGTTGGAAGTTCCAGCATGTGGAAACCGGTCATCTCGTCGCCAACCAGATCCAGGGAAAACTTGCGGCAACCGCCGACATCTATTTCGACCAGAAGTCCTGGCGGATCGTCTACCAGAACAGTGTCGGGATGAACGCCGAGAACGGCACCATCCACGACCACTACAATTTCTGGATCCGCAATCTCGAACATGACATCTCGGCGAGGTTGACCAACGCGGCAATTCTTTCCAACTAGCCTCGCGTTGAAGCGGCCCCGGCATCAGCAAGGGGCCGCTTCCGATATCCATTCCGTCCGCCCCGGAATCCTGGTTAGTTCCCGATCAGCAGGATGCAGGGTATGACGATGATGTTGCCGATGATCCACAAGAAGACCGTGAACCCGATCAGATCCCTGAGACTGGTTTTGGTAATGGCCAGAACCGGCAACGCCCAGAAGGGAGTCACGATATTCCAGACGCTTTCGCCCCAGGCCACCCCCATGGCGACCTTCCACGTCTCCACCCCCAGCGTGTGCGCCGCGGGCAGCATGAACGGCGCCTGCACAGCCCAGTGACCGCCAGCGGACGGTACGAAGATGCTGATGATCATGGACGAGAGATAGCAGGCCAATTCGAAGGTATGGGCGTTCGAAATTTTCAATAAAGCGTCCGAGATCACAAAGACCAAGCCGCTGCCCTTCATGATCCCCATGATCCCCGCATAGAAGGGATACTGCAGGATAATGCCGCCGCAGGTTGTCGCCCCCCGCACCACCGACCGCGCATAAGCGGCGAGCGTGCCATGGGCCACGATACCGACGATCAGAAAGAGAAAGATCAGGATGTTCAGGTTGAAAACGAAGCCTTGTAAGACCCACGTCCGAACGAGATAAGCCAGGCCGGCGAGTCCCAGCAGATAATTGAGGATTTTGCTTTGTTCAAGCCGATCGGCCAACACCATGTTTTTCTTAGGCGTGGCGATGACCGAGGGAGGCGCCTCATCAAACACGCTTGGATCGACGAGAACCGTATTCTCCTTCTTAGGGAACATCAGGAGGCAGGCCAGAGGAATACAGATGATCAGAAGAACGGTGATGACAATCGCCTGCGGCGCGAAGATGGTCTGATCGAGCGGAATCAGCCCGATTTCCTTTTCCAGGAAATGGCCTTTGGTGTTGATCAACAGAGGCACGGACGCCGACAAACCGCCATGGGTGACGATAATTCCCGAAAATCCGGCAGCGACCATGAGACGAATATCGACGTCGGGATGCGCCTTGGCGGCTTCACGCGCCAGAAAAGCGCCGGCGATGATGCACAGGCCCCAATTCAAATAGCACAAGCCGATCGAAGCGAGGGCGACGAAAAAGATCGTCTGTTTCGGTGTTTTCGGAATGCGGACGAAGGCCCGCATGGCGCTCTGGACGGACGCGGCGTCGGCAAGGGCGTAGCCCGTCACCAGCACCAGGCTCATCTGCATGGCGAAAGAGAGGAGATCATAGAATCCGTTGCCCCAATAGGTGATCACCTGCCCTGGAGAGGCCCCGGTGAAAGCGAATGTCAGGACCACCACGACCAACGTAATCAGCCAGGCCACCGTGAACGGTTCCGGCAGATATTTGTTCATCAAATTGACAAAGAACATCACCAGACGATTAATCATCTTGGCCTCCCCCGCTGATATTATTGGTTTGAACGTAATATTCCGACGCTTTAAGTTGATGGATCAGCTTTTTCATGAAGTTTTTGCGGATCTCGGCAACCTGATCACTGGGATAGGTGAAGAAACCCTCGCCGGTCTTCAGCCCCAGTTTTCCTTCTTCGACTTTTTTGCGCAGCAGCGGGTTGGCGTGCTGGGCGTTGTCCATGACCTTCAACAGGTTGTCGCCGACCACGCACCAGATATCGAGACCGCCGAAGTCGGCGACCTCAAGCTGTCCCGTCGTCGCGTAGCGGAACGCCGGACCGAACTTCAGCGCCTTGTCGATATCGGCCGGTTCGGCGATGCCGTTTTCGATCAAGGAAAAAACCTCGCGGGCGACGCCTTGCTGGATCCGGTTGGCGACCAGGCCGGGGACATCCTTGAGGATCTTGGCGGTCTGTTTCTTGATGGAGGCGTAGAGTGCCTCGACCTCCGCATAGAGTTCGGCCGGCATATTGCCGAAGAAGGACAACTCCACCAGCGGCATCAGATGCCCCGGGTTGTACCAGTGATTGACCATGACCCGCGCTTTCCGCGCCTCGCTCAACAAGGCGGACATGCCGTCCAAGGGCAGACTCGACGTGTTGCTGGCCAAAATGGTGTGCGGCGGACAAAGCTCGTCCAATGTCTTGAGCAGGGTCTGCTTCAACTCCAGCCGTTCGGGCGCGGCCTCGATCACATAATCGCGATCGCCAACCGCCTGGGCCAAATCCTTGACCAGGGCGATCCGGTCCAACGTCGGCTGGATCTTGTCGGAGGTGATAAAACCCTCTTCGGCCAGAAGGAGCAGCTCTTCGCAAATCAGTTCCTTGGCACGCCCCAACATATTGGCGTCGGTGTCGTAAAGAGTGACGGGATATCCGTAGAGGGCAAAGGATTCGGCGATGCCGTGCCCCATCGTTCCGGCGCCGATGACGCCAATCGTCTTGATCATGATGGCCTCACTGCAATCCGAGAATGACGCGCGCGTCGGCGGGGGTGGCGACGTCGTTATTGGCTTCCCCGATCAGGCGCGCCGTGCGGGCGACAAATTCGGCATTGGATTTCGCCAATTGGTTCTTGGCATAAAAGACATTGTCTTCCATGCCGACCCGGACATGACCGCCCATGGCGATGGCCGTCAGCATGATCGGCAAATGTCCGGCGCCAATGCCCAGGGCCGACCAGGTGGCGTCCGCCGGCAACAGCCCCTTCAGATAGACGAGGTTCTCGACGGTGGCCGCCGTGCCGCCCGCCGCCCCCAGGACAAACTGAAAATGACAGGGTGTCTTCAGAATGCCTTGCTTGACGTAATAGAGCGCGTTGTAAAACATGCCGGCGTCAAACACCTCGATCTCCGGCTTGACGCCGTTCTCGATCATGACTTTGCCGAGCTTTTCCAAAAACGCCGGATGGTTGACGAACAGGGTGGAATGCATCCAGTTCATCGTGCCGGCGTCAAAAGACGCCATCTCCGGCTTCAAGGCGATCAGATGCGCCATACGGGTCTCGTCGGTCGCCTCAAGGTCGCCCGAGGTGGTCAGATTGAGGACGATGTCGCATTTCTCGCGGATGAGAGTGACTGTTTCCCGGAATTTTTCCGTGTTCATCGTGCCCTTGCCCGCGTCGTCACGCATGTGAAGATGCGCAACACCAGCGCCGGCCTGCCAGCATTCAAAGACATCTTCGGCAATTTCGCGCGGGGTCAGCGGGATATTCGGGTTGTGCTCCTTGGTCGGCCAGGCGCCGGTCGGGGCGACAGTGATGATGGTCTTGGACAT
>DATNIV010000023.1:0-7513 GCA_035604255.1 Telmatospirillum sp.
CGGCCTCGGTCTGACCATACATGACGTAGAAACGACCGCCGCGCGCCGCCATCACCTTGTGCATGGCGCACACGAGATCCGGTTCAAGGCGCCCTCCGGCTTGGGTCAGCACCGAAAGCGTAGGAACGTCGAGCCGATCGAGGCCCAACCGGTCCATCATCCGATAATGAAACGGCGTCCCCGGCAGCGACGTACACTCTTCGGTACGCAGCAGAGACCAGAAATCGGCCTCGAGCATGGTTTTGTCCGTCAAGACCAGGCTGGCGCCGGCCAACAGATGGCTGTGCAGGATGGAAAGCCCGTAGGAATAGTGAAGCGGCAGATGGGCGACAGCGCGCGTTCTTTCGTCGATCGCCAGCGTTTGCCGGATGGCATCCGTGTTGTGACCGAGCGCCTCGGCGCTCAGCCGAACCATCTTCGAGCTGCCGGTACTCCCCGACGTGGTCAGCAGCAAACAGAGATCCGGATGGAGGGGTGGCTCATGTCCGTCCGGTCGTTCCCAGGCCGCCGTCGGACTGCCCCGGATCGATGTCCAGAACGACGCGGGTTGCGCCGCCCGTTCCCCCACCACCATCTCCGGGCGATAACGCTCGAGCAGGCGCTGCAAAAGATCGGCATCCAGTTTGGGATCGATCAGCGCCACGACATGCCCGGCGGCCAACAGACCGAGGTAAGCGGCGACATCGCGGCGCGTATTGGAAAAGACCAGGAAGGCAAGACGCCTGTCGCGCCCGGAATACAGTTGAGCGGCGGAGACGACCTGCCTGGCCAGATCGCCATAGGAGGTCCATCGCTGCTCCTTGTCGCAATAGAGCGCCGGCCGCGCCGGGTCGACCTGACTGATGGTGTCGATAAAGGGAATGCTGCGCGTCATCCCGTCCTCAGAGGATCATTCCGCCGTCGACGCCAATCACCTGCCCGGTGATATAGCTCGACTGATCCGACGCCAGGAACAGGACGGCTTTGGCCACGTCCTCGGCCAACCCCACCCGACCCAGGACGATGGAGGCGACACGTTGCCGATGCAGTTCGGACGGAATGCCACGGATCATCTCGGTGTCGATATAGCCGGGCGCGACCGCGTTGACTCGAATGCCTTTCGGCCCCAGTTCCTTGGCCGCCGCCAGGCTGGCGCCGACCACCCCCGCCTTGCTCGCGGCATACAACACCTGGCCCGACGCGCCCCGCGTTCCCATGATAGAGGCGATATTGATGATGGAACCGCCGCCGGAGCGCTGCAGCAAACGCGCCGCCACCTGCATGGTGCGGATCATGCCGGCGAGATTGACATCGAGCACATGGGCAATCGTCTCGTCGGCGATCATGCCCAACAGGCCATCGCCCAGAATCCCGGCGTTGTTGACCAACACATCGAGCCGTTTGAAGGTGCCGAAGATCGCCTTGGAGAAGGCCGCCACCTGATCGGCTCTGGCCACGTCGACGCCAAGAGCCAGGCAGGTCACACCGTGACGGGAAGCCAGATCATCCGCCCGCTCCTTGAGATCGTCCGGATGGTGTTTCGCGCATAAGGCAAGATTGGCGCCCGCCTCGGCAAAGGCTTCGGCAACCGCCCAGCCGATGCCGCGCGACGCGCCGGTGATGGCCGCGACGCGGCCCTCAAGCGTCCGCGGTGGCATCGGATTTGGCGGCCACGATGGACACCGCCGCCTCGAAGGAGTTGATCTTCAGCACTTCGACGGGGTCGAGGACGATGTCAAATCGCTCCTCGATGGCCATGATCAACTCCATATGCGCCAAGGAATCCCACCTCTCGATCCCTCGATATTTCAACGTTTTCACGTCGACCTCATCGCCGAGATCCAAAGCCTGGACGAACAGCTCTTCCATTTGGTCTTCAAGCGCCATTGTTAGTCTTCCTTAAAGCTTGGTTCGCCTTCCGCACAACGGCTCAACTACAGCGAAAGGACACGCCGAAAGAGGCTCTGGGATAGGTCCAGCGTGTGACGCCACCATCGCTGCAGAGGACGCGGCAGGTGCCGCATTCCAGACATCCGGCATATTCGAAACTGACCTCGCCATCCTTGAGGCGATAGCAGCGGGCGGGACAGGCGACCAGACAGGCGCGGCCTTTGCAGGTTGCGCAAATCGCCTTGTCGACGAGGATATGCGGGTTGCCTTCGTCGACCTCGAAGCGATCGAGGGCGAGAAGGTCTTCCGGGCTTAAGCGTTTGATCGTCATAGGTGCCTGTATAGTTTCCAGCCGTCGGCCGCCAATCGGCCGAACGAGACATTGCGTTTTACCGTTTCCAGCAGCCCCTTGAGCATCGGTTTGGGCGTCTTGCCATCGACGCGGAACAGGAAGCGCATGGCGTCGTTGGCGAGGTTGGGGTATTCGCGGAAGATCCGCGGGATATCGAAGATCCCGTGAAAATTCTGATAGGCCTTTTGATTGGCGATCAGCAGCAGTTCTTCGAGCTGCTGGCGGTAGAGAGCGCCGACATCGGCCGGCTGCTTGGCCGCGACGATGGCCCGAGCGGCGGCCAGACCGCTGACGATCGCCAAGTCCATCCCGCGGATAATCACACCGGTGTTGATGCCGAATTGGGCGGCGTCACCGACCACCACCAGTCCTTCACGGGACAACTGTTTGGGCACGCCATGGAAGCCGATCTCGGGGACCAGATGGGCGCCATATTCGATGCTGGTGCCGCCGTCGATCAGCGCCTGGATCGCCGGATGCATCTTGAAATCCTGGAAGATATCCTGGATGTGGCGTTGCTGGCGTCCGGCCTGTTGGGGATTGAAGACGATGCCCAGCGAGAGGCTGCTTTTGTTGGTGTAAAGGAAGCCGCCACCGGAGATGCCCTCCGTACAACCGATCGCCACGCGGGCGGCGCCTTCATCGTCCTTGACCCCGAACCGCGCGCTGATCACATCGTCGGGCAGTTCGATGGTTTCCTTGACGCCGACCCCGACGGCCTGCGGTTTGGCGTCGGGAAACAGGCCGGCTTTCTGACCAAGCAGGGAATTGACGCCATCGGCGGCCACCACCACATCGGCCCGCATCTCGTCGTCGCCGGTGCGGATGCCGACGATGCGCCCGCCCTCCTCGATCAGATCATCGACGAGGATCCCGGGCGCGACCATGGCGCCTTGCGCTTCGGCTTCGCCGGCGAACCATTCGTCCAAATCGGCGCGGATCACCGAATAGGACTGGGGAACGTCGGCACCGAAGCTGGGGTCGAAATAATCGACGGTGGTGGCGCCTCGCTCGTTCAGCAGCATGACCTGTTCGCGAACGATCTTGCGCTGCAGGGGGGCGCGCTCGTAAAGACCGGGCTCGACCAATTCCAACGCGTATGTGTAAAGACGGCCGCCGGACACATTTTTGGCGCCCGCACTGTTGCCGCGTTCGAGAAGGAGGACGCTGCGGCCCTCCTTCGCCAGAGTGTAGGCGCAAGCCGACCCCGCCGGGCCGGCCCCCACCACGATCGCATCGAATTTATCGTCTGACATCGTCGCCTCAGCTGGTGATGGCTGCGGTCAGCAGCGGCAGCACGGCATACAGGTCGCCGACGATCCCGTAATCGGCAGCCTCGAAAATCGGCGCGCGTTCATCGCTGTTGATGGCCACGATGATCTTCGATTCGCGGGCGCCGACCATATGCTGCACCTGCCCGGACAAGCCGACGGCCAGATAAAGGTCGGGCTTCACGGTCTGACCGCTGATGCCGATGTAACGCTCGATCGGCAGCCAATATTCGTCCTCGGCGATGCCGCGCGTACAGGAGACTTCGCCCTTCAGCTTGGCGGCCAGACCTTCGGCCAGCGGCAGATCATCCTTGGAGCGGAAACCCCGCCCGACGGACACCAGCTTGTTGGCCAGGGAAATATCGACACCGGAGCTCTCGGTCGGCGTGGTCCCGGTGACGGTCACCCGGATATCGTCGGTGACGGCGACCGTCTCGACGCTGCCGGGGGTCTGTGCAGCCTCCGGCGTCGGATAGCTGCGCGGCGGAATGGTGGCGACGGCCGGGAACGCCAGTTCCTCGACACCGACCGCCAAACCGGCATAAAGGATCCGCGAGGTCACCAGTTTACCGTCCTCGATGGCCAGCGATTTGGCGTCGGTGGTCAGACCGGCGTCCAGTTTGGCCGCGACATGGGCGGCGAGATGTTTGCCCCGCTGGGTTCCGCCAACCAGAACAACAGTGGCGGCCCGGACGAGATCGGTGACCGCATCGCCAAGCCCTTCGACCCACCCGGAGGCGGATTGCAAAAGCAGGACGGTGTCGGCGCCCAGCGCCGCCAGATCGGCGGCCGTCGCGCCGTCGAGCGCCAGCGCCGTGATCGGCTGGTCGAGAGCGCCCTTCAGCGCCAGCGCCGGCGTCAAAAGTTGCTTGGCCAGCACAGGGTCTTCGGAAAACAGGAAAATTCCAGTCATGTTCGTCATCGCTCTTCTAGAAAAGACCTTCGGAGACCAGGCTGGACACCAGCTTGGCGACGGAGTCCGCCGGATTGGCATCCTTGAAGACCACATTCTTGCGGGTCATCACGAAGCCCTTGGCTGAACGGCGAACAGCCTTCGGTTGCAGGTCGGCCGGCGACACTCCAAGACTGCCGAGCGCGATCTCTTCGTTGGGTTTCTTAGCGGCCCCCAAGACCTGCTTCAGGCCGGGAATGCGCGGCTTGTTGATGTCGGAGAGCACACTGACCACCACCGGACCGCTGACGGTCGCCTGTTCGGTGCAGACTGCCAATTTGCGGGTCACGCTGACGGTGCCCGCCTCGACGTCCAGTTTGTGGACGAGGGACAGGCAAGGCAGGCCGAGCAGCGCCGCCACACGCGGCGCCGTCTGCTGATTGAACTGATCCGAGCTGCCTTCCCCGGTCAGGATGACATCGTAAGGGCCGATCTTGCGAATCGCCGCCGCCAGAACCTTGGCGGTGACCACCGCATCGGCCGTCTCGGCGGAAGCGTCGGCGATCCAGTAAGCCTTGTCGGCGCCGCGCGACAGCACATCCTTCAGAGACTGCTTGACCGCTGCGCTGCCATAGGTCAGGACGTCGACGCTTCCGCCTTTCGCCTCGACGATCCGCGCCGCTTCTTCGATGGCATTGCGATCGAAGTCGCTGATCTTCCCCTTGGCGCGGCTGGCATCCAGGCTCAAGTCGTCCGACTTGATCTTGATGTCCTGTTCATCAAGGGTCCACTTATACAAAACCAAGAACTTGGGCATTCTCTCTCGCTCCTTCGGCGTGTGTCGCACGCCGGGGTGATTCAGTCAGGCGATGGCTTCGGCGATGATCTCGTCGGGGAAATCGGCCGGCGCATCGAGCAGGGTCGTTCCCGCGATGTCGCGGAACAGACGTGGCAGAGGCATGAACTCGCTGTAGCCGAAGCCGCCCTCCACTTGGACGGTATCGATCAGCATCTTCGAGCCGACGCGGGCGAGGAACGCTTTGACCATCGCCGCGTCGGTCTCGAACGGTTGGCCGTCCTCGATCAGCTGGGCGGTTCGCTGCACGCCGAGCCAGGCGAGGTGAGCGTCGGTGGCGACGTCCGCCAGCAACGTCTGGATCGCTTGCAAGCTGGCGATCGGACGTCCGAACTGAACGCGTTGCTTGGCATAGTCCGCCGCATGCTTGACCGCGGCCTTGCCGATTCCCACCGTCTGAGCCGCCTCGAACACCGCAGCCTTGGCCAGCAGCGTGGTCGCGATGGCGGTGCCGCCATTCTCACCGCCGACCAAAGCCGCGGCGGGAACCGAGACATTGCTGAAGATCACATGCGCCACCGGACAGGCTTTGAGCCCCATGGTCTCCAGGCGCGGGCCAATCGTCAGTCCGGGTGTCCGGGCATCGACCAGGAAGACGCTCAACGCCCTCTTGTCCGGCGCCGGTTCCAGAGTGGCGAAGACGACATAGAGATCGGCGACGCCGGCATTGCGAACAAAGGCCTTGGTGCCATTCAGCACATAGTGCTCGCCTTGCCGCGCGGCGAGCAGCGCATCGGGCCCTACTCCCGGCGCCGGGCCTTTCTCATAGATCGCCAAAGTGGCCAGGCGCTCGCCCTTGGCCAACGCGGGGGCGTAATCTTTCTTCTGCTTGTCGCTCCCCCAATCGACGACCGCCAACGCCCCCAGGGTATGGTTGTTGAGGATGGTCGCGACGGCCGGACAGGACCGCGAGAGCGCTTCGATCACCTCGATATAGCTGACAGCGCCGGCGGCGGCGCCGCCGACCTCTTCCGGCAGCAACAGACCCAGGAAGTCGTACCCCGCCAGCTGCTCGATGATCGCCTTGGGATAAGTCCCCGAGTGATCCAGATCGGCGGCGATCGGATCCAGATATTCCTTGGCGAACGCGCGGGCGCTTTGCCCGATGAGCCGTTGTTCGTCGGTCAATTCGAAATTCATTGCACACCTGCCTTTTGTGCCGAAGCCATCACCGGAGCGGGGCTCAGAACCGCACGCGAAATCACAAGACGCTGGATCTGATTGGTGCCCTCGTAGATCTGCATGATCTTCGAATCGCGCATATATTTTCCCAACTCCGAGGTGTAACCATGCGAGCCCATCAGGCTGACCGCCTGCGCGGTGACGCTCATCGCCACGTCGGAACAGAAGGTCTTGGTGATCGCCGATTCTTTCGAGAACGGGGCGCCGGAGTCGCGCAACTGCATGGTGTGGTGAAGACCTTGCCGGGCGGCTTCCACTTGGATCGCCATATCGGCCAGTTTGAACTGCAGGGTTTGCCCCGGTTGCAGCTTGTCGGGGAACCGCGTCCGCACATATTTGACGCATTCGTCGAGGGCGCGTTGCGCCAATCCGAGGCTCAAAGCGGCAATCGCCGGGCGGGCCAGATCTAGGGTCTTCATGGCGATCTTCATGCCCTCGCCCTCTTTGCCCAGAAGATTGGCCGCGGGAACGCGAACATCCTTCAACAGCAGTTCGGACGTATTGGAACTGCGGATGCCGAGCTTGTGGTCGACGGTGCCAATGGTGAACCCCGGCCGCTCGCGCTCGACGATGAACGCGCTCAAGCCCTTCACCCCCTTCGCCGGATCGGTCAGGGCGTAGATCACATAGACGGTGGCGACGGCGCCATTGGTGATCCAGCACTTCGATCCGTTGATCACATAGTCGTCGCCATCCCTCACCGCCGTGGTCTTGCCCGAGCCAGCATCCGAACCGGCGCCCGGTTCGGTCAAACCGAAGGCGCCGAGCTTGGCCGACAGCATCGGCTCGAAATAGCGCCGCTTCTGTTCGTCCGTGCCGGCCACCAACACCGAGTCCATGCTGAGAATGCTGGCCGCCAGCGTGGTGCCCATGCCGGCGCAGCCATAGCCCCATTCTTCGAGAACCAAGGCCTGAGTGACCGAGTCATAGTCCAACCCGCCGTATTCCTTCGGCACAGCCATCGAAAAAATCTTGCTGTCCCGGGAGGCGTCGAGAAGGTAGGGATGAAAATCCCCACTCCTGTCAAACTCAGCAGCCTTTGGAATAATATACTTTGCAACAAATTCCTTTGTTGCCTGTTTTATTTTTTG
>DATNIV010000024.1:0-5822 GCA_035604255.1 Telmatospirillum sp.
CTTTCAGCGGCCATTTGCAAGCCGACGCGCGCCGATTCGCCCGGCAGGCTCAGCTCGATCGGCTGTGGCGGCACATAGCCGTCGACCAAGGACAACGCCTTGGCCTTGGCGTCGGCGAGCAAGCGGGTGCGGTTCATGGTGATGCCGTCGGTGGGCCGCAGGAACAGCAGTTCCTTGGCTTCCGCCGCCGATTTGGCCACGGTGGCCGTGCTCACCGTCTCGAAAACCTTGGCGATCGCCGGCATCGGTCCGTTCGGCAAGCGACCGGGCGCGCTCCAGCGCGACAGCATCTCCTTGCAGCCGCCCCAGGCCGGCACCAGACCGACGCCGCATTCGACCAGACCGACATAGGCCTCGGCATGAGCCTGCACGGCGTCGCAATGCAACAGGATCTCGCAGCCGCCGCCCAAGGCCAGGCCCGACGGCGCGCCGACCACGGGGAAGGACGAATATTTCAGCGCCCGATAGGTTTCCTGACCGGCCGCCACCAGTTGTTCGATTTGATCCCAAGCCGCGATATTGGCGGCGAACAGGGCTAGGCCGAGATTGGCCCCGGCCGAGAAATTGCTGCCTTCGTTATAGACGACCAGCGCCTTGAACTGCTTGCCGACAATCTTCAGGCTTTTGCCGAGCAAGGCCATGGTGTCGGGATCAAGCGCGTTCATCTTGCTGGTGAACTCGAAGCAGGCCACGCCGTCGCCGATGTCCCACAACGCCGCCGAACCATTCTTCAGGACCGGCTGGCGGTCGAGCTTCAGATCGGCCAGCAGCAGCACGCCGTCCGGCCGCACGATATCGTGATAGGCGCCATCGGTCCCCAGATACTGCCTTTTACCGTCCTGGGTCCGATAGAACGTCCGGTCGCCGGCCAACGTCAGCAAGGACGGCACCACGACTCCCTCGGCGGTCAGAAGCTCGGCCAGCCAGACAGCGCCCAGTTGGTCGATCAGCTCGAAGGGTCCCCATTTCCAGTTGTAGCCAAGCCGCATCGCCTCGTCGACGGACGCGATGTCGTCGGCCGCTTCCGGCACCAGAGAGGCCGCATAGGCCAAGGTCTGCCCCAGCACCCGGCGCGCATAGCGGCCGGCCTTGTCGGGAAAGCTGAGCAATCCCTTGAGATCATTCCTTGTCGCGGATAGCGCTTCGAGATCGGGTTTGATCTGCGGGCGGTATTCGCCGGTGGCCAGCGACATGGCCTCTTTGATTTTTCCACCGCCGGCCCGGTTGAGCCGATAGAAGCCGCCCTTGCCTTTGCGTCCGGTGTACCCTTCTGCGATCATCTTTTCGATCAGAGGCATGTCGCGACGAACGGCCTGCAAAGGATCGTCGTCCGGCAGCAGGCCGATCATGCTGCCCATCACATGCGGCATCAGATCGAGACCAACCAGGTCGATCAGACCGAACACGCCGGTCTTGGGAATGCCCATCGGCCGGCCGATCACCGCATCGGCCTCTTCCACCTCGAGGCCCAGATCGTTCGCTTCCGCCACCGCGCATTGCATCCAGAAGACACCCAGACGATTGGCGATGAAGCCGGGACGGTCCTTACAGGCCACCACGCTTTTGCCAAGCGCGATGTCGGCGAACCGGCTGACGTCCTCGACGGCGTCGGGACGGGTTTTCTCGCCTGTCACCACTTCGAGCAAGCGCATGTAGCGCGGCGGATTGAAGAAATGGGTGACGCAAAAATCACGGGCGAAATCGTCGGACAATCCGGCCGTCAGGCTCGCCAAGGGAATGGTCGAGGTGTTGGAGGACACCACCGAGCCGGCCTTCCGCGCCTTGTCGATCTTCTGGTAAAGCGCCTGTTTGATGTCCAATCGTTCGATCACCGCTTCGACGATCCAGTCGCAATCGGCCAGCAGGTTCAGATGATCCTCGATATTGCCGGTGGTGATCAGCTTGGCCGCCGCCTTGCTCATGAAGGGCGCCGGATCGGCCTTCAGCATCTTCTGCACGGCCTCTTCGGCAATGCCGCTGCGGCTGACAGCGCCGTCCTTGACGATATCGAGCAGAACCACCGGCAAGCCCGCATTGGCGACCTGGGCGGCGATCCCCGCCCCCATCACCCCGGCGCCGATCACCGCGACTTTGCGAATTTCGGACATCATACCGCCTCCAGAACGGTGGCAATTCCTTGACCGCCGCCGATGCATTGGGTGGCCAGGCCATACCGCCCGCCGGTGCGTTTCAGCAGGGACGCCGCCTTGCCGACGATGCGGGCGCCGGTGGCTCCCAGCGGATGGCCAAGCGCGATGGCGCCGCCGTCCAGATTGATCTCGGCCTCGGACAGGCCGAGATCCTTGATGCAAGCCAACGACTGGGCGGCGAACGCCTCGTTCAACTCCACCACGTCCAATTGGCCGGCATCGATCCCGGCTCGTTCCAGCGCCTTGCTGCTGGCCTTGATCGGACCGATGCCCATGAGTTCGGGCGCGCATCCCGAAATGGCGATGCTGCGGATTTTGGCCAAGGGGGTCAGTCCGTGCTTTTCCGCATAATCGAGGCTGCACACCAACACCGCCGCCGCCCCATCGGTCAGCGGCGAGGCCGTCCCGGCAGTGACCGATCCGGCTTGATCGAAGGCCGGTTTCAATTCGGCCAAGGCCGCCGCCGTGGTTTCGGGGCGAATGCAGCCATCGACGTCGATGCTTCGGTTGCCCTGATTGATGGCGACGACCTCTGCCTTGAAGCGGCCCTCGGCCTGGGCGGCGGCGGCTTTCTGGTGGCTGCGAACGGCGAAACTCTCTTGCTGGTCGCGCGAGATTCCCCATTGCCTGGCGACATTTTCGGCGGTGTCGCCCATGCCGATATAGGCTCCCGGCAGTTTGGCGTGCAGCGCCGGATGGGGCAGCGGGTTGTAGCCCATCATCGGAACCCGGGTCATGCTTTCGACACCGGCGCAGATGAAGACCTCACCGGCGCCCATCTGAATGGCACCGGCGGCGTTATGCACCGACTGCATCGAGGACCCGCAGAAGCGATTGACGGTAAGCCCCCCCACCGATTGCGGCAGATCGGCCAACAGGACGACCAGACGAGCCAGATTGAGGCCCTGCTCGCCTTCGGGAAAAGCGCACCCGAGGATCAGGTCCTCGATGTCATCGACATTGACACCGCTGCGGGCCACCAATTCACGGACGACCTGAGCCGCCAGTTCGTCGGGACGGACGCCGGCCAGTTCGCCTTTTTTGGCCGGGGTGAACGGCGAACGGGCATAGCCCGCGATTACCACGGTCTTCATCGAGGTGTCTCCATGGAGGTCAGATTATGGGAAGGGAATGTGGACTCCCCCTCGCCCCTTGTGGGAGAGGGGGCAAGAGGGTGAGGGGATTTGCGCGCGACAAGCGCGGAGCAGGTGTTCTGACTCCAACGCTTGTTTCCCTCGTCATTCCCGCGAAAGCGGGAATCCACGACCCGGAAGGCATTGGGAACCCCTGGATTCCCGCTTTCGCGGGAATGACGAATGGGGGTCCTTTCCGTTGGTGTCAGAACACGAGCGCCCCCCTCACCCGGCCGCTCCGCGGCCACCCTCTCCCACGAGGGGCGAGGGTCTATCAGGCCGACTGAATTTGCTTGGTCTTGGCGGCCAAAGCGTCCGAAGTCATATGTTCGACGTCTTTGAGTTCCATCAAGGTCTGCTCGACAGCGATCCGCTGCTCTTCGAGCAGCGCAATCCGTGAGCGAACCTTGGTGATCAGCAACTGCAATTGCTCGATCTGTGTGGTGTCGACCACATAAAGATCGAGAAACTCTTTGATGTCGCGCAAGGTAAAGCCCAGCCTTTTCCCGCGCAGGATCAGAATCATCCGCGCCCGATCGCGATAGGAATAGACTCGCGTATTGCCGGCCCGTTGCGGGGTGATCAGCCCCTGGTCCTCGTAAAAACGAATGGTCCTGGGCGTCACGCCAAGGTCCCGCGCCAGTTCGGTGACCGAATAAATCTTCTCCATCAGAGCAAACCTCATTTGCGTCCGCAAAATAACGATTAGGGACGAAACTTTCCCTATACGTCACCATGCTGTCGCGGAAGATACTCATCATCGTCACCTTTGGCAAAGCGGATTCGCGTGAATTCTTTTTATGAGTGCACGGACACATTCAGATGTGTCCAAGCCCTCTTTTTTTGTCCCTCTGCCTTAGCGGGGCCATCCGGCCCCTTGGCCGCCGCCCCAATGGCGGCTGGAAGAAAACCAGCGCCCATTGAGGGCGCGGCCAAGGGCGCGGAGAGCCCGCTAAGGCAGAAGGGCCTTTTATGAGCCACCACCGGCGGCCTTCGCCTCTTCTTCGGCGATCAGCTCTTTTTTGGACAATTTGCCCACCATGGTCTTGGGCAGCGTGTCCCTGATCTCGATCGCCTTCGGCAATTCGATCCTGGAAACATAGTCGGTCAGAAATTGCCTGAGGTCTTCGGGTGTCGCCCTATAGCCGTCGCGCAAGCGGACGAACGCCTTGGGCGCCTGACCGCGATACTGATCGGGCACGGCGATCACCACCGTCTCGGCCACGGCCGGATGTTGATAGAGCGCCTCTTCGATCACCCGCGGATAGATATTGTAGCCGCCGCTGATGATGACATCCTTGATGCGGTCGACGAGAAACAGATAGCCGTCGTCGTCGATATAGCCGATATCGCCCGTCCGTAACGCGCCCTCGACGAAAACCATCTCGGTATCGGCCGGCCTTTGCCAGTAACCAGGCATCACTTGCGGCCCACGCACGCAGATCTCTCCTTTTTCGCCCCGCCCCAACAGCAGTGTCGGATCATGGGGAGCCCGGATTTCCACCGTTGTGCCGGGCAAGGGGAGTCCGACCGAACCGGCCTTGACGGCGTCGAAGGGATTGCAGGTCACCACCGGCGAGGCCTCGCTCAAGCCATAACCTTCGACCAACCGACAGCCGGTCAGTTGCTCGAAGCGCGCGCGAACTTCGACCGGCAACGGCGCGCCGCCGGAAATACAGCAGCGGATCGAGGACAAATCCCATCCCCCCTTCTCGGCGGCCCCATTCAGCGCGGTATAAATCGTCGGCACGCCGGGAAACAGGGTCGGACGCTTTTTGGCGATGCATTTCATCACCTGTTCGAGATCGAAGCGCGGCAACAAAATCATCTCGGCGCCGAAGGCGATCCCGAGATTCATCGCCACGGTCATGGCGAAGACGTGAAACAGCGGCAAGACACAGAGCATGCGCTCCTGGCCATCCTGGATGTCGGGTACCCAGCGCCGGAGTTGGTCGGTGTTACCGGTGATATTGGCATGGGTCAGCACGGCGCCTTTCGGCAGGCCCGTGGTGCCGCCGGTATATTGCAGCACGGCGATATCGGTCTTTGGATCGATCTCGAGCGGTTTCAACTGGCCGTCATTGGCCATCAGTTGCGCGAAGGTGATATGCCGCAGATCCGCCGGCGCGTCGGCCAGTTCGGAGCGTTTCAACACCTGAAACAGCAGGCCTTGCACCGAGGGCAGGATATCAGCCATACGGCAGACCACCACTTTTTCCAGACAGGTGCGATCCAGCATGGCTTTGATCTTCGGATAGATCTGCCTGAGATCGAGCGTCACCATGAGGGTGATGCCACTATCCTTGATCTGATGGGCGATTTCCCGCTCGACATAAAGCGGGTTGAAATTCACCACCGTCCCTCCCGCCTTCAAGACGGCATAGTAGGAAATGATGAAATAGGGCGTGTTGGGCAGGCACAAGCCGACCTTGATGCCCTTCTTCACGCCCAGTTGCTGAAAACCGCGAGCCGCCTGATCGACCATCCGGCCGAGTTCGCCATAACTGGTCCGGCGGCCGAGAAAGTCCAGGGCGGGCCG
>DATNIV010000025.1:0-2498 GCA_035604255.1 Telmatospirillum sp.
TGATCTTTCTGATCAATTTGCCCATCGCTTTGGCCGCCTTCGCCACCGCCATCCCGCTTCTGCGCGAGACACGCAGCGGGTATCGCCCTCGTCTCGACGTCGGCGGCGTCATTCTTTCGGCAATCGCGATCACCACCTTCGTCCTTCCCCTCATCGAAGGCCGCGAGCTTGGTTGGTCTTGGTGGTCGTTCGCCCTGTTACTGTCCACACCTCTTTTCGCCGAAGCGTTCCGCCGCTACGAAATCGGTCTGGCGAAATTTGGGGGCGAACCGCTGGTTCCGATCGAGGTTTTCCAATCTCCAGGATTGCTGAGAGGACTGGCGGCGATTTCCATGCTCTATGCGCTGGCCGCCTTTTTCCTCACATTTTCGATCTATCTGCAGACGGCGCTCGGACGAACCGCGCTGCAAGCCGGATTGGCCATTGCACCGTTTTCCGCGGGCTTTCTTTTGGGATCGACCGTGAGCCCGATCATCGGTCGCCGCGTCGGAAAGGGAGCCCCATCGCTGGGCTTCGCACTCTCGGCGGGCGGCCTGATCGCCACCGCCAAAGTCGTCACCATGGCGCCCCCCGGCGTCATGCCGCCGGTTGTCTTGCTGGCGCCGGCGCTGCTGTTGATCGGCCTCGGCATGGGCGCGTCGATCCCCACCATGGTCCGGGTCGTCGTCGAACGAGTCGAACCCCAGCGGGCCGGCTTGGTCGGCGGCATGGTGAACTCGACCTTGCAGGTGAGCGCGGCGATGGGCGTCGCGGTCCTGGGTGGACTCTTTTACACATTGCTCGGCACGGCGACCGATCCCCGAACGGTCATTCACGCCTTCTCGATCACCTTGCTCTCCATAGCCGCCTGCCACATCGTTGGCGCCATCATGGCGGCCGGTCTCGGCCAAGGAGATCGACCGTGAGGGCCGCCGACGCATCCATCAGACGTCGGAGAAAAACCAGGGGTTCGCCGCCCGATGTCCCGTCTCAAACGTCCGGATAAGATCGGCAGATTCGACCAATGTCGCGCTCACCGCGTCCAGGCCACGGATGAGCGCGTCTTTGCGAAGAGCCTCGATTTCGAACGAGAATTTGACACCGTCGGCAGTCATGGCAATCGTCTGCTTCGGCAGATCGATGGTCAGCGCATTCCCCTCGGGGGTTCCGACACGAGCGAGCAGCCCCTCGATCTGCGACGGCGGCAGTGTCACCGTCAAGATCCCGTTCCGATGACAGTTGTCGTTGAAAATGCCCGCGAAACTGGTCCCGATAAGAGCCCGGATTCCCAGTTGCGACAACCCCCAGACAGCATGTTCGCGGCTTGATCCGCAGCCGAAATTGGGCCCGACAACCAGAAAGCGCGCATCCTCCCAGCCGGCCCTGTTCAAGATGAACTCCGGATTGGGACGACCGGAAGGGTCAAAACGCAGAGCGAAGAACACACCGCGATCCAAGCCCTTGCGATCGACTCCCTTGAGGAACTGCTTTGGCATGATGACGTCGGTATCGACGTTGGGTGTGGCCATCGGGGCGGCCCGACCGCTGACGCGCATGAACGATTGCATGATCAGACCTCCTCATGGAACCGACGAACGTCGGTGATATGCCCGGAGACCGCAGCGGCGGCGACCATGGCCGGGCTCATCAGATGGGTGCGGGCCCCCGGCCCCTGGCGTCCCTCGAAATTTCGATTCGTACTGGACGCGCATCGATCTCCTGCTTTCAGAATGTCGTCGTTCATCGCCAAGCACATGGAGCATCCGGATTGGCGCCATTCGAAACCGGCGTCGATGAAGACACGATCCAGTCCCTCCGTCTCCGCCTGGCGGCGCACCTGGCTGGATCCTGGAACGACGATCGCCCGGACGCCTTCGGCCACCCGACGTCCGCGCAAGATAAGGGCGGCGTCGCGCAGATCTTCGATCCGGGCGTTGGTGCAAGACCCGATAAAGGCATGATCGATGACGATGGAATCGACCGCCATGCCCGGGACTAACCCCATATAGTCGAGCGCGCGGATCATCGCGTTCCGTCTGGCGCCGTCCGGTTCCCCACGGGGCGCCGGAACGCGACCGGTGATGGTGGACGCTTGGTCGGGACTGGTGCCCCAACTCACCATGGGGACAACGTCGTCGGCGCGCAGAGCCTCCTCCCGGTCGAACCGAGCCTCGGAATCGCTCGTCAGTGAAAGCCATGCCCGGCAGGCATCAAGCCACATCTGTCCTTTCGGCGCCCTGGGCCGACCTTCAATATAATCGAGCACCTTCTGGTCGGCGGCGATCACGGCGCCGCGCGCGCCGGCTTCCACGATCATCGTGCAGATGGTCATCCGTCCTTCCACGCTTAAGTTCGCGATGGTTTCGCCAGCGAATTCGACGGCATAACCGGTGGCGCCATCCGCTCCGATGCGGCGGATCACCTCCATCACGATGTCCTTGGCGGTAACGCCCGGTAACGGAGCCCCATCGATGGTTATCCGCATGGTCTTCAGACGGCGATAAACCAAGGTCTGCGTC
>DATNIV010000026.1:0-3437 GCA_035604255.1 Telmatospirillum sp.
CCGGGTGCGGCGAGTCCTTCGGGCAAATCCGTAACGTCAAAGATGATCAGATCCATCGACACACGACCAACCAGCGGTACCCGGTGTTTTCCCAAATGGCCATAACCCCGATTTCCAAGCGTGCGAAACAGTCCATCGGCATAACCGGCTGCCACGGTTGCCAGTTTTCCTGGCCGGGAAGCGCGATGCGTCGCACCATAACCAACGCTCTCTCCGGCGTCAATGTCACGCACCTGAATGATCCGGCAGTCCAGTCGGACCACCGGATGCAGGGGATTCGGGCCCTCCATCGTCGGACGCAGGCCGTAGAGCGCGGCTCCCGGGCGGCACCAGTCGGCATGCCAGTCGGGCCCAAGGAAAATACCCGACGAGGCGGCAAGGCTGCCCGGCAGGCCGGGGAAATGGGCGCGGGCGGCTTGGAACGCCGACAGTTGCTGGTGGTTCAGCGGATGCGAGGCGATATCGGCACAGGCCAAGTGACTCATCAGCAGGATCGGCTGAATGGCTGTCAGCGTCCTTTTGTCTTCGGCCAAGACTTGCGTTTCGCGCAGATTGAGGCCAAGCCGGGACATGCCGGTATCGACATGCAGCACCGAGGGGAGGGGCCGGCCGCTTTGGTGCGCCGTCGCTTGCCAGCGGGCGATTTGTTCGGGAGAATTGAGCACCGGCGTCAGATCGGCGGCCACGAAGTCTCTTTCGCATCCGGCGAACGGGCCGCTCAGAATAAATATCTCGGCGTCGGCCAGTGAGGGGCGCAGAAACAAGCCTTCGTCGAGGGTGGCGACAACGAATCGGCGGCAACCGGCGGCATATAAGGCCGACGTGACGGGGGCCGATCCCAGCCCGTAGGCATCGGCTTTGACGACCGCCGCGCAACGCGACGCCGGCGCGACCTTTGCGTTCAAGAGGCGCCAGTTGGCGACGATGGCGTCGAGGTTGATGGTCAACAGCGCACCGGCGCGCTTGGCGGACTCCGTCATGATCTGATCTTCAAGCGTTATTTTGTCCAACGTCATTCCATGGGAATTTCCGTGCCGTGCCAGTTGTCCAGATCGGCGAAGCGCGTGTACTGCCCGTCGAAGAACATGCGGACCGAGCCGACCGGGCCGTGACGTTGTTTGGCGACGATGGCCTCGGCCGTATTGAACACTTCCGAGCAGCGTTTCTGCCAGTCGGCGTAGCGCGTGTTGAACTTTTCTTCGCTTTCTTCCGGGCGGCGGCCCGGTTCGGCGCGCTCCAGATAATATTGCTCGCGGAAAACGAACATGACCACGTCGGCGTCCTGTTCGATCGAGCCCGATTCACGCAAGTCCGAAAGCTGTGGCCGTTTGTCTTCGCGTTGTTCGACCTGGCGCGACAACTGGGACAGGGCAAGAACGGGAACATTCAGTTCTTTGGCCAGCGCTTTCAGGCTCCGCGTGATGTCGGAGATTTCCTGAACACGATTTTCCACTTTTTTGCCCGTCGTGCCGGCCAGCAATTGCAGATAGTCGATGACGATCATGCCCAAGCCCTGGGTGCGCGCCAGGCGGCGCGAGCGCGTGCGAACCGCCGAGATCGACAAGGCCGGGGTGTCGTCGATGTAAAGCGGCAGTTGGTGCAACTCCTGCGAGACGATGACCAGGCGTTCGAATTCCTCGTGTGACAGTTCCCCCTGACGGATCTTGTGCGAGGGGATTTCGGCGCGTTCGGCGAGAATGCGTGTGGCCAATTGCTCGGCCGACATTTCGAGAGAAAAGAAGGCGACCTTGGCGCCCTCGACGACTTTCTGTTCGCCGCCGGGACCGGTTTCGATGCGACAGGCCTTGGCGGCGTTGAAGGCGATGTTGGTGGCCAGCGCCGTTTTTCCCATCGAGGGGCGACCGGCCAGGATCAGCAAGTCGGAGGGGTGCAGACCACCCAGTTTTTGGTCGAGATCGCGCAAGCCCGTGGTCACGCCCGACAGTTTGCCTTCGCGTTTGTGGGCGGCTTCGGCTTGTTCAATGGCCTTGATCAGGGCAACGCGGAAATCCTTCAGTCCACCCTCGGCCTGACCGGCGGTGGCGAGATCGAAGAGTTTCTTTTCGGCCGTCTCGATTTGCGATTTGGCGTCCGACTCGATCTCGGCCTCGAAAGCGTCGTTGACCATGTCCTCGCCGACGGCAATCAACTCGCGGCGTAAATGCAGATCGAAGATCAGGCGTCCGTAATCCTCGGCATTGATGATCGATGCCGCGGCAGCGGCCAGACGGGCCAGATAGGCGTCGCCACCCAGTTCCTGCAGCCCCTGGTCGTTTCCCAGATAGGTCTTCAGGGTGACCGGATTGGCAATTTGGTTTTTTGAGGCCAGAAGCTGGCAGGCCGCATAGATCTGGCCGTGGACAGGATCGGCGAAATGGTCCGCCAACAGAAATTCGGCGACTCGTTCCAGAGCCCGGTTGTTCATCAAAATCGCGCCCAGCAAGGCCTGTTCGGCCTCGTAATTCAGCGGGGGCGTGCGAGAGAAGGCGTCCTCATCGGGCGCCGTGGCGGAGGTCACCGGTTTTAGCATGAGCCCATGGTAACAGAAGGCGACGCATCCCGGCAGGACGAAGTGTCGTTTCGGACTGTGGAAAACGGGGAAAGCACCCTGTTAACTATGGGGATAACTTTGCTCGCCCTGCATCATATAGTCGCGTGTCGCCGGTAAGATCTCGGCGTGACGCGCCAGTTGCATCTGCCAGACCATCAGGCCGGAATAACGAAACGCATTTTCCGATCCCGAGAGATAAAATTCCCACATGCGGCAGAAGCGTTCGTCATAAAGGGCGGCGGCCTTGGCGCGTTGCTTCTCAAAGCGCATGCGCCAGTGCCGCAAGGTTTCGGCATAGTGGGTCGAACGCAGAATTTCGATATCGGTTGCCCTGAGACCGCTGACTTCCACCGCCTTCAACACTTCCGACAAGGCCGGTGAATAGCCTCCCGGGAAAATGTATTTGCGGATCCAGGCATTGGTCGCGCCCGAACCATAGCTTCGCCCAATCGCGTGCAGCAGGGCGATCCCGGTATCGTTGAGCAAATCACCGACGCGGCGGAAGAATGTTCCATAGTGACCGACGCCGACATGTTCGAACATGCCGACCGAAACGATCCGGTCGAAGCGTTCGGTCAATTGCCGGTAATCGGCCAGCATGAATTTGACTCGATGAGACAGTTGGGCTTCCTCGGCGCGCTGAGTAGCGACGGCCAGTTGTTGTTCGGACAAGGTGATGCCGGTTACCTGGACATCGACCTCGCGCGCCATATTGAGCGCCAACCCCCCCCAACCGCAGCCGATGTCGAGAACCTTTTGGCCGGGTTCCAGTCTCAATTTTGCCATGATATGACGCCGTTTGGCGCTTTGCGCCTCTTCCAGCGTGGCGTCAGGATCGGTGAAATAGGCACAGGAATATTGGCGGTCGGAATCGAGGAAGAGCTTG